>JAFXCT010000058.1 GCA_017521365.1 Clostridia bacterium | reverse complement strand
TTATATAATCGGAGCGAAGCGACCCTTCGTTCTGCACTCTGCGTTCATTTCGCCAAACTGTAATTTAGTGCCACTCTATGCTATTTTCGTCCAGCCCGTCAATTGTCGCTATTTTCACGGGCACTTTTTTGTAGCCCGTATCGGTTATGAACTCGACCTCAATTGCGCCGCTGATTTGCGGTAAAGCAGCCATTGCTGTCAACCTGCCGTTTTTCATTTGAGCTTTTTCGGTTACCGTCTGCATACCCTCACCCGAAAAGACAAAGCTGTACTCATAGCCGTTTGAATAAACCTTGGGCATATACTCTGCCTTGATTACGATTTTTTCGCCTTGCGTGCCCTGAACTGAAAATTCCGCAGCACCGCCCATAGTCATGGTTTCGCCAGGCTCAAGGGATACGACTTCATTCGGAAAAACGCTGTCATTGACATCCTTGCGCATCATAATGACCCCTGCAAACCCGAGTGCTATCAGCCCCATTATAAGGTTTACCGCAAGCAACGCACCGAGGACGGCAACGAACACCTTGAACGGCGTTGTTTTATACCACTTTTTCTTTTCCTTTATTTCTTCGTTATCACACGTCAATTTCTCAACAGTCTGCGCCTTGTATTCTTCATATCCCAACAGCTCGTTAGGCGTGACTTCCAGTATTTCGCACAGCTTCATTATGTTTGTCGTTTCGGGTAACGCCTGACCGTTCTCCCATTTTGATATCGCCTGACGGGAAACGCCCAGTCTGTCGGCAATTTCCTCCTGAGAAAGATTTTTAGATTTTCTTAATGCTGATAAATTCTGATAAAACTCCATTTGTGCCGCCTCCTTTTCTGCCTTGATTTTAACACATTTGTTATTTGCACGCCACCACTTTGAGTTTAAATTGCGCAACTTCAGGTTGCAACGGCACAAAAATAAAAATAATTCAAAAACTTTTGCCATTTCTATTGACATAATTATTTTTTTCATTTATAATATTGACTGTTGCGAACAGATATGGACGTTTAGCTCAGTTGGTAGAGCACTCGCTTGACGTGCGAGTGGTCAGCGGTTCAAGTCCGTTAACGTCCACCAAAAAAGAACGAAGCAAATGCTTCGTTCTTTTTTTATCCAAGCCGCAGGCTTGGTATATCATCACGTTTTTGCGTGTATATCATCACCGAAGGTGTATCCCTGCGGCTTGACAAGATGCAACACTGCGTGTTGGTGATATGCAATGCTTCTCATTGATGATATACAACGGCTACGCCGTTGATTTCACTATAAAACCACTTCTTCGGAAGTGGTTTTTCTTTTTTATCCGTTGACTTGTTTTTATAAATGGATTAATATATATTTATATTCCTTAAAGGAGCTGACGTTATAATGAAAAAATCAAAGGTTTTGCTTAAGGGTCTGGGTGCTGTTGCGGCAACAGCAGGTCTCGGCGTGCTTGCCGTTGGCGAGGTAATGTGGTTTACCACGCTCACAAACAAGGGCAACAAGCTCGGCCAGAAGTTTATGGCAGGCAACGATGAATTTCAGAACCAGTTCGTCTGCGATGCCATTATTCAGAGGGAGCCTGAGCCCACGCTCTATGAAACCGCTGATTTCAAGGATATTTCCACCCTCAACAGCCTTGGTGAAATTGCCAACGCCACGTTTTTCCCGAACGAGACAAAGGACAAATGGGTTATCCTCTGCCACGGCTACACGGCTGACCCCGCCAGCATGGAGCGTTACGCAAGGCAGTACCATAAAAAAGGCTTCAACGTAATTATGCCCTATATGAGAGGACACGAAAAGGGTGTACGCACCAACGGCCACACCGCCTACACAATGGGCTGGATGGACAGAATTGACCTGCTCGGCTGGATTGACTACTGCATAAGCGAAAACCCCGAGTGCAAAATTATGCTTCACGGCGAATCAATGGGCGCCGCAACGGTAATGATGACGCTCGGCGAAAATCCGCCGGCAAACGTCGTGTGTGCGGTAGAAGACTGCGGCTACACGAGCGTGTGGGACGAATTTTCCGTACAGATGAAGGAAATGTTCGGCCTGCCCCAGATGCCGTTTATGTACACCTCAAACTTTGCGGCAAAGCGCCACATCGGTCTTGATTTCAAGCAGGCTTCACCGATTGAAAAGCTTAAGCATTCCACCACTCCCCTGCTCTTTATCCACGGCGAGGCTGACGATTTTGTACCCTACAGAATGGTGCACGAGCTTTACAACAGCTATAACGGCGAAAAAGACCTGCTCACAATTCCCCGTGCTACTCATGCTGTTTCCGTCGACACAGACCCCGATACATACTGGGCAAAGGTATGGGATTTTACAAAGAAATACATTGACATAGACTAATTATGAAAAAGCTTACTATAGTGCTTGCGGTTGTGCTCGTGCTCTGCGTTGCGTGTGCCGTACTTGTTACCGTATGGATTAACAAAAACGGCAAACCCGTAGAAGAGGTTACAACCACAGCCCCCACAACAACCGATATTACATCCGAACCGGATACAAGCGAAGCCTTTTCCGAGGTAACAACAGTGCAGGAAGAAGCCTCAACGCTTGATATCACTTACGAGACAACCGCCGTTTTTGAAGCAAGGGTGGTAAAACGCGAATTCAAAAAACAGCCGGACCGCTTCAGGCTGTACAAGCAGGTGCTTGAATCCACCGTCAACCCCGAGGTAACGGACGTATTCTTTTACGACATAACGCACGACACCCTTGCCGATATGATAGTAATAACTCCCCTTTACGACGAGGGAACGGGCAAGGCAGTCGGCAGAATAATTCAGCTTTTCACCATAACGCGCGAAAACACCGTTACGGAAATATTCCGTGATTTCGGCGGAATTCGTTCTTCCGGCAACGGCATAAGCTGTTACGTCACCGAGCGCGACGGCGAGGACTGCCTGCTGATAGTAAAGGAAGAGCTTGACGGAAGCGTAGGGAAGCTTTCCTACAGCGTTTTCTATGTAAGAGAGGACGGCTCTGTTATAACCCGTGCCTCGGGTCAGTATTCGCAAAGCGAGGATATGGACTACGACAGTGAAGCCGCCTTCAACAACTATTCCGAGCAGATGGAAGCCCAGGTAAACACCGCACACACCGTGCTGTTTGATTACCGCCACCCCAAGGCTGTATCGTCAAAAATTGACAGCGCCTTTGATGGCTACCTGAAATAAAATACAATTAATCCAAGGAGGGTTTACCCTCCTTTTTATTATGGCAAAATATACATAATTTTCGCGTTTGATTTGTAATATCTTTACAAAACGCAGAAATCGTTTTTATTCGTTTTTTCACCTTGAAAACTGCATTGAAGCAGGAATATAATAGGTGCTGTAAAAATTTGAAAACAGGTGAAAGCGAATGAATACACTCAAACCGAAACTTTTTTCGTGTATGAAAAACTACTCAAAGCAGCAGCTTGTCAAGGACCTGACAGCAGGCGTAATAGTTGCGATTATTGCCCTGCCCCTGTCAATTGCGCTTGCACTCGCTTCGGGCGTTGACCCCGAGCAGGGTCTTTACACCGCAATCGTAGCCGGCTTTGTAATCTCCTTCCTCGGCGGCAGCCGTGTACAGATTGCAGGCCCGACGGCGGCGTTCGCCACAATCGTTGCTGGCGTTGTTGCCAAAAACGGCTTTTCGGGGCTTGTGCTTGCAACGGTAATTGCAGGTATACTGCTGATAATTATGGGTCTTTTCAAGCTCGGCAGCCTTATAAAGTTTATTCCCTACACAATTACAACGGGCTTTACCACAGGCATTGCCATTACTCTCGTAATCGGTCAGCTCAAGGATTTCCTCGGCCTCACCTTTACACATTCCCCCATTGAAACGATTGAAAAGGTTGAAGAAGTCATAAAGTGCATAGGCACGTTTAATTACGAAGCCTTTATAATCGGTGCGGTTTCGCTCGCCGTGCTTATCATCACACCGAAGTTTATCAAGAAAATTCCGCCCTCACTTTTTGCAATCGTAATCAGCGCCGCACTTGTAAAGATATTCGATGTGAACGTCAACACAATCGGCGACCTTTACACGATTTCTTCTGCCCTGCCGAAATTTGCTCTGCCCGAGTTTTCGCTTGAAACGGTTTCGGCAATATTACCCGACGCATTTACCATTGCCGTGCTTGCGGCTGTTGAAAGCCTTCTGAGCTGTGTCGTAGCCGACGGTATGACGGGCAGCAGACACAACTCCAATATGGAGCTTGTTGCACAGGGCGCAGGTAACATTGCCTCCGCACTTTTCGGCGGTATTCCCGCAACGGGTGCAATTGCAAGAACGGCCGCCAACATTAAAAACGGCGGCAGAACACCGATTGCCGGTATGGTACACGCAGTTGTACTGCTTGCCGTACTCGTTGTGCTTATGCCCTACGCCTCACTTATCCCGATGCCCACAATTGCGGCTATACTCTTCATTGTTGCTTACAATATGAGTGAGTGGCGTGAGTTTGTTTCAATCGTAAAGCACGCCCCCAAGAGCGACACGCTCGTGCTTCTGGTCACCTTTGTGCTGACGGTTGTGTTTGACCTTGTTGTGGCAATCATAGTCGGCATAATACTTGCAACGGTAATGTTTATGAAGCGTATGTCCGACGTTACGGATGCATACGGCTGGAAAGAAATTGACGAAAACAATGACGACCAGCATATCCGCTTAAAGGTTATCCCCGAGGGCGCTATGGTTTACGAAATCACCGGCCCGATTTTCTTCGGCGTATCGCAGAAAATTGCAGACGCCATCCGCCGCTCCGATAAAAAGGTGCTCGTTTTAAGGATGAGAAGCGTGCCCGCAATTGACGCAACGGGCATACACACCTTTGAAACAATTATTAAAACGTGTAAGAAAAACGGCTCAACTCTCATAATGTCACACGTAAACGAACAGCCGATGAACGTACTGAAAAAATCCGGTATGTAC
>JAFXCT010000057.1 GCA_017521365.1 Clostridia bacterium | reverse complement strand
GACGAATTCAGAGCACTGCCGGATTTCAAGGGTATATATAACTTCTGCAAATATAACGACAACTGCGGCTATGATATGACACTTCGTGGTGCAAGAGAGCTCAATGAAAAAATCAAGCTCGCTCCCAACACGTATTACTATTCATATTCAACCGCTGCAACCAAGGAAGGTCTTTTCGGTCTGCAACATCCCATAAGCTCACTCAACCCGATTTTTTATATCTCGGGTGCAATGCTCGCCCTTACAACTGGTATGACGATTGACGGCGTTAAAATCGAGGGTGACTGGGCAGTAAACGACGGAATTGTACCACTTGCCTCTGCACTCTATCCGCTTTGTGATGCCGCAACAGCCCGTGATTACGAGGAAGCAATAGCGGCAAACGAAAAAATTGAACCCGGAAGATGGTACTACCTCGACACTATGTACGGCACGGACCACTTCGATTTTTGCGGCACGAAGGACTACCCCACAACCTTCGAGGATTTCTACTTCGGTATGATAGAAACCGCAAACAGCAGGTAAAGATTGATATGTAAATAAGGCTTACACAGTTTTTCATAACCGTGTAAGCCTTGATTTTTTATCAATTTATATTGGTACTTGTAAAAACATCATTTCAAAATTTTTTCAATATCTCTTGAACCGTAAATCACCCTAAAAACGTTAACCGAATTATTGCTTTCGTCAACAACATAAAATACAAGATATTTTTTTACGGGCATAATATGTACGCCGCGGCTTTTCCAAGGCTCGTTATCAAAAATCTTGTGTCTGCCCGGCATTTCATCAAGAGAAAGAATTTTCTTCTCAATCAGATTAATCATATTTACGGCTATTTCCTTTTCGCCTAAAGCAATGGCAATGTACTGAAAAATTCCGTCAATATCTTTAACCGCTTCGGGTGATAAATTAACAGTATATTTCATATTCCATGTCTCTTACGCAAATCGCTGAAAGCCTTTTCGGCAGGGATTGTTTTTCCCTCGGCAATTTCACGGTATCCTTTCTCAAGCTCTCTGTCGATTTCTTCTTTGGAGAGGGTACTGAAATCAAGAGGGGTAACCGGCAATTTCACCTCAAAGGGCAGACCGCCCTGAAGAATAATCTGTTTGTAAAACATAGTGATTGCGTTTGAAGCAGGAATACCTAATGCTGTTAATATTGTTTCCGCCTGTTCTTTTATATCAGGCTCGATTCGTGCATAAAGATTTGCTGTTTTTGCCATTCAAAACACCGCCTTTCGTAAATTACAGTTATATTATACACAATTGTACGCACAATAGCAAGGCGTATTTTGAAATTTATATATAACAACTGTTAAAGGCAGATAAAGATTGATAAAATTCAAGGCATACACGATTGGTAGTCGTGTATGCCTTAGTTGTTTAAAATGCAGTAATATTATTTTTTACGTATTCTACAAGATAATCCCGGAGAGCAGTCAGTTCGTAATAGGCATTGTCGAAGCTGTCAAAATCATACCGCTGGGTTTGCAGGATGTAATCCTCGATATCTGGGGTATCGAAAGATTCCAGATTATTCAGGTCGATGTCATTATCAGCAACAAATTCAGCTAACAATTTCCGGTGTTCCTCTGCACCTACTGTTTCAAGACATTCATCAACAAACGGTGCCAACGACCGAGAAGAGTTTACGAAAAACTGACACAATCCGCCGTTTTGAATTTCCATATCATAAATACTTAATATGTAGAAGGTTCGTTGTTCGGGGCTGATTTGTGACAAGGCCTGGCTTTCATCCGGGTAAGACATAACCAAATCAATATTTTGAAAATATACCGTTTCAAAAAGTTCGTCATCAGTAAGCTTAAGGAGCTCCTGTCCGTGAATGCTTTCAGAGCCGATACTGCAAGAACTCAACAGTGCGGTTGTAACACTTAACAGCGCAACACCAGCAACTTTTAATATTGAAATCAACTTTTTCAATAGAATCATCCTTTATCCAACCGGTGTCATTGTTACCTGCTCTTTTTCGTATTGAGACGGGTATTTGTCCTGGTAATAGTTCTCTTTGATTATTTCAAATTCTCCGTCGGGGGTATAGTTGATTACCGTACAGCCTCTCTGGATACCCTCTTTTGAAATTCCTATGTAGGCGAGGTAGTCAATGCTCATACCGTAGCTCATAGTTACGCCCTTATATTCGAGCATAAAATTGTTCTTGTGGTCGTGTCCGACAAAAACAGCCTTGGTTGAGTTCTTTTCGAGAATAGCCTCAAACATTCTGTCATCACCCAGACCGCAGTAAACCATATTTTCTTCGTCTTCGCCTGCATCACCGCCTAAGAACTTTACGTTTTCCGTGTCATTCTTGCCGTTGTTGTAATACTCAAACCACGCATCCTTGTGTTCAGTAAGCGGAATGTGAATATAAAGGCTTGATGTAAAGGGCTTGCCGTTGTTTTGCACTGTCAGGTTTTCAATCGTTTCCTCGTACCACGCAACCTGGTTTTCGTGAATGTTGTCGTACTTCCAGAACATTCCGAACGGGTCGGAGGGCAGGTAGGAGTGGCTGTCCATAATGAATAGTGCCTGAGTCAGCTCACCCTTGGTGTTTCTGACGTTTATTACGTAGTTGCCGTAGCCGTCAACGTCCTCGGGGCCGGGCTGGTAAAGGCAGTATTTAAAGCCGCTGTTTGCGTAGAAATCGGAAATCTTTTCACGGTTAAAGTAGCTGTAGCTTTCCGTGTCGTGGTTGCCGAAGCACACCGTCCAGTAAACGCCG
The DNA here is from genome assembly GCA_017521365.1 of Clostridia bacterium. Lineage (GTDB taxonomy): Bacteria > Bacillota > Clostridia > Oscillospirales > Acutalibacteraceae > UBA8612. Next base: position 9,839 of record JAFXCT010000057.1, on the reverse strand, counting down.
AGCTTTTCCATCAGCGTCGCAAAGGTTTTGGCACCCGTGAGGTTGTTGAACGTGCCTGCCTGAAACGGCACGGGGTATGCGATGTCACCCGTTGCGATTACGAGGTCGGGCTTTTCAGCCTTAATCATTGCGGCAACGGCGTTGAGTGCCATTTTGTCCTTCTTTGCAGACATCCATCCGCCGCCGATATGAACGTCGGTAATCTGTACTACCTTGAAATTTTCGTCTGTGGTAAAGGTGTAGTATCCGTTTGCATCCTTTTCTGGTACGAGCTGATTTTCAATCTCAACCGTTTCAAAGGTGTTTGCAAGCTTGATGATTTTGTCGGATAAGCTTAGGTTTACAGCTAAGGTTACAACCGTTATTACAACAATGACTGCGGTAATACAGCCAAGGATTTTTTTAGCCTTGCCTTTGCCGTTTTTATTTTTTTTCATATTCCCATATTTCCCCTAAATTATTATTAGTTGAGATGCCGTGTGTTGTTTGCCGTGCGCAGCAGCGGCTTTCTGCCGTCCTTGCGCAGGACTATGCAGGTGGCTGAGCAGTTGTCAACCTCCCAGTTAAAGGTTTCGTCATTACCGATTTCAAGACATTCCCTTATCAGATATCCGAAATACGAGCCGTGCGAAACCACGATTACTGTTTCGCCGTTGCTGTAATTGCTTTTTATGTAATCAATACAGCGTTTTGCTCTTGCGGCAAGCATTTCGGGGCTTTCGTTTTCGGGCAGAAGAAGCGTTCCACCCGTGGGAGTAGGCTCTTCGGTGCAGGGTATGCACAGCGGAAAATCCCTTTCCAGCATTTCTTGCTCACAGCCTGCTATACGGGTGTCTATCTCCATAAGGTCTGGCAGCAGCTCAATCCTCATCCCGAGCTTTTGCGCTGTCGGATAAACGGTTTGTACCGTTCTCGTAAGGGGGCTTGCATAAATGTGCGCAATTTCTCCCTTGCTGAAGCAGGCAGAAAGCTTCTTTGCCTGCTTAAGTCCGTTTTCCGTCAGCGGCGGGTCATCGGGGTGAAAGCCATCGGGCGTTGCGAGCCCTACGTTTCCGTAGGACTCGCCGTGCCTTATAAATACAATCTGTGTCTTGTAATCGTCACGTTCTCTTAAGCCGAGCATATCAGTCGAAAAGATAAACTCTGGTTTCGTAGGGACGTGTTGTGAAGCTGTTTGCAGAAGCGGGGTTATCCTTGTAGTTGCAAAGGATAGCCTTTCCCTTTGTCAGGTCGAAGCCTGCGGGAACGGTAAAGTTGACACTCTTCTCGGAATACGAGCAGATTACGAGCAGCTTCTTGCCCTGATAGCTTCTGGAGTATACATAAAGCTCCTTGCTGTTTTCGTTGTATTCCTTGTAGTCGCCCTTGGCGATAATCGAGTTTTCCTTGCGGAACTTGATAAGAGCCTTATAGTGGTTGAATATTGAATCGGGGTTTTCCATTTCGGCCTTGGCGTTTATGCCGTCCTTGTAGTTGGGGTTGACGGGCATCCACGGTGTTCCCGTTGTGAAGCCTGCGTTTTCGCTGTCGTCCCACTGAACGGGTGTACGTGCGTTGCCGCGGCTGACCTTCTTGAGTCTTTCGTTTGCCTTTTCGTCGGACATACCGAGCATCTTGAGGGTCTTGCCGTTGTTGATTGCGAAAACGTCCATATAGTCCTCAACCTTGGGCAGATGAATGTTTACCATACCGATTTCCTGGCCCTGATAAATGAAGGGCGTGCCGCACTGAAGCAGGTAGGAGTTGGCAATGGATTTGCCGCTTTCGGTTCTGTACTTCTCGCTGCCGTAACGGGAAATGATTCTCGGATGGTCGTGGTTTTCCATATAGAGTGCGTTCCAAGCCTTGTCCTTAAGACCGTACTGCCATCTTGAAAAAGCCTTCTTGAGCTTTTTGAGGTTGAAGGGCATAGCCATAAACTCGGTGAAAAGGCAGTCAGCTTCCATATGCTGGAAGTGGAACATCATATCAAGCTCCATATCGGGGCCTTCTTTAATGTATTTGAGTGCTTTGTTGGGTGTCATCATCGGTGCCTCGCCGACAACAAAGCAATCGTACTCGTTGAGCACCTCACGGAATTCCTTGAGGTATTCGTGAATGTGCGGACCGTCAGCGTAGTGCTCCATACCGCAGGCCTGAGGAATGGGGAAGCCGTTGGGAAGACCCTCACGCTTTGAAACGAAGGTGATAACGTCCTCACGGAAGCCGTCAACGCCCATATCGAGCCAGAAGCGCATAATGTCCTTGACTTCCTGTCTTACGGCAGGGTTATCCATATTCAGGTCAGGCTGCTTCTTGGAGAAAAGGTGCAGGTAGTACTGACCGTTTTCGGGGCAGTATTCCCAGGCCTTGCCCTCGAAAAGTGAGGACCAGTTGTTGGGCAGCTTGCCCTTTTTGCCGTCACGCCAGATGTAGTAATCGTGGTATTTGCTGTTCTTGTCAATACCCTGCTTGAACCACTCGTGCTCGTCGGAGGAGTGGTTTACAACAAGGTCCATAATAACCTTCATACCACGCTTGTGAGCCTCGTCAAGCAGCTTTTTGAAAAGCTCGTTGTCGCCGTATTCGGGGGATATGTTTCTGTAGTCGGAAATGTCGTAGCCGTAGTCGGCATTGGGTGAGCAGTAAAGCGGTGAGAACCAGATGCAGGTAACGCCAAGCTCCTTGAGGTAGTCGAGCTTGGAGAGCACGCCCTCGAGGTCGCCTATGCCGTCACCGTTGCCGTCGCAGAAGGAACGGGGCCAGATCTGGTAGCAAACGGCGTCCTTGTACCATTGTGTTTTTTCCATAATTTAACACTCCTTAAAAAGAAGAATATTTTGTTTAAATAAAATTATATCAAAGAAATCTGAACTTAACAATACCGAAACCGAAAAAAATAACAAATGTAAAGTCGGGTTTACATAAATTTTTATATATTTTTTTGAAAAATTACAAATTCCAACTCGACTTGCTGGACTTTTTAATCCGATTGCTATACAATAAAGCCACAACACAAAACCTGATTGTACCGAGGTGCAGCAATGAATATAGGCGAAAGAATATTGAACCTGCGTAAAAAGAGCGGTCTTTCACAGGAGGAGCTTGCTGAAAAATTAGGCGTGTCACGGCAGTCTGTTTCAAAGTGGGAAACGGGTAACGTTATGCCCGATATCGACAAGGCGGTTGCAATGTGCGAGCTGTTCGGAGTATCGACGGATTACCTTCTCAAGGGAAAGGAAGACCATACGGGCGCAGTATATAATAATGTTGTCGAGGAAGAAATAATCGGCGAAATTGACCGTGAAGAAGAGGAGGTACCTGCCCAAACCCTTGCAGACTCAACGGATTCAGCCGATGTAAAGCCGGCTTTACATAAGGACGAAGCGCAGGAAAAGCCTGCCTACCTTAAGGCTATAGCAGGCGTGCTTGCCATTATTCTTGTTTTTGCAATAATCCTGCCTATTCCGCTTGGCGGATACAAAAGGCTGTGGGCAAAATTCACCGAGCCTCCCGTTGCCTACCCCTACGTGCTCGTTCACGGTATGGGCGGCTGGGGCGAGGGTGCAGGCATCAACAGCCTCTCACCCTATTGGGGCTCGGTTACGGGCAGCCTTTCAACCTACCTGCGCTCAATGGATATAAAGGTTGCGGAAGCAAACGTCGGCCCGTTTTCAAGTGCTTGGGACAGAGCGTGCGAGCTTTACGCACAGCTTACGGGCACAAGGGTTGACTACGGCGAAGCACATTCAAAAATCCACGGCCATGAGCGTTACGGAAAAACCTATGCAACAAAGCTCGTTGAGGGCTGGGGCACGGAAACCGAGGGCGGTCAGCTCCAGAAAATCAATCTAATCGGCCACTCCTTCGGCGGCAATACAATCCGCCTCCTCACAAGCCTCCTTGAATACGGCAGTCCCGAGGAACAGCAGGCGAGCGGTGACGAGGTTTCCGGGCTTTTCACGGGCGGTAAGGGCGAATACATCAACAGCGTGACAACTCTTTGTTCGCCGCATAACGGCTCAACTCTCTACTACGTTGTGGACAGGTACAATCTCGTTCAGACCGCACTCGGCGTGCTGTATGCCGCAGGCGGCGTGACGGATGTGATCGAAGGCGGCCTTGTTGATTTCAATCTTGACCACTTCGGTATTCAGTCCGGTACAAGCCAAACGCTTGAGCTTATCAATCAGAAATTCAGCACGGGCAAGGACAATGCGTTTTACGATTTGTCTCCCGACGGTGCGGCTGAGCTGAATGAAAGCATAAAAACGGTAGACAGCGTATATTATTTTTCTTATGCCTATTGTACAACCGAAAAGTCTCTTATTTCCGACAATCAGGTGCCGAAAAAATCCACCCTGCTCGTGCTTATGCCCGTTGCAACGCTTATCGGCAGGTACACAAACACGAGCGATTCTGCAGCAATTAAAATTGACGAAAGCTGGCTGCCGAATGATGGCCTTGTAAACGTCGTTTCCGCACAGTGTCCGAGTGATGAGGAAATGTTCAGCTATACCGCCGATACCGAAATAAAACGTGGTAAGTGGTATGTTTTCCCGACTCTTGAGGGCGACCACGGCACGGTAATCGGTATGAGCGGCAATGTGCAGAAAACCCACAGCTTCTATACCGACCATATTGCAATGGTAGATGCCCTGCCGAGAAACTGAAACAGTAAATCGGTCAGCTTCGGTTTTAACTGAATACTGCTTTGTAAACAAAAAACCACCGGTCGTTTCCGCCGAGCTGTAAGGCGGGAATTCCGGTGGTTATAATTATTGCTTTTCGTTTACGAACACTCTGAAAAGCGGCAGACAGGCCGTAAAGAATTTTTTGTACGCCTTGCAGTAGTCCTCGCTTTGCTGTGTTCTTTTGCATCCGCCGCTGCGGCAGATGGGGTAGAGCTCACACTCTTTGCAGCGTTCGGGTATCACAAGGCTTTCCTTAATGAAATTTACGGCGGTTTCGCTACGCTCCATCTGCGAAAAATCCGATTCAAGGATGTTGCCAAGCAGGTATTCGTCCGTGCAGTAAAAATCGCAGGGGTAAATGTTGCCGTTTGCCTCGCTTACAAACTGATGCGAACAATGCCCTTTTATTCCGCATTGCTCTGTGGGCTGGCCGAGGTAAAGACGCACCCAGTTGTCAAACTGACGTATGCTGACATATCTGTGCCGAACATAGTCTTTCACGTAAAGATTGAACAGCTTTATAAGGAAGTCGGCATATTGCTCGGGTGTCATATAAAGCTCGCTTTTTTCCGTTGAGCCGAAAGGACGCAGGCAGGGGATAAACTGGAGATAGCCGAAGCGATGGAAACGGAAAAAGCCGTATATCCGTTCTATGTTTTCCGCACAGTAGCCCGTTAAAACGGTTAGGATATTGAATTCAACCCGATGCTTTTCCAAAAGCCGTGCGGTGTCGATTATGCTGTAAAACGAGCTTTCGCCGTTCGGCTTTTTTCGGAATTTGTTTGCTTCAAAATCTCCGTCAAGGCTCAAACCTACGAGAAAACCGTTCTCGTGCAAAAACTCTGCCCAATTTTCGTCAAGCACCGTTCCGTTGGTCTGTATGCTGAAAAAAACGGGACTTTTCTTTTGGTTTAGCTCTTTTACGGTGTTTACAAAAAATCTGAAATAATCAAGCCCTGCAAGTGTCGGCTCGCCGCCCTGAAAAGCGAATGCAACGCTCTCACCGTCGGCATATTCAAGCGCTTTTTCAATGAGCACACGGGCGGTGTCCTTTGTCATAATACCGAAGCCGAGGTGCTCACGGTGCTCTGAAACGTCACGGTAAAAGCAGTATTCGCAGGAAAGGTTGCAAAGCGATGAAGCGGGCTTAATCATAAGTGATACGGGCGGCATATTACGAAATCACACCCCGTCTGTTCTGCTTGAAATCATCCGTTATCTCGTGCAGTCTTTCTTTGAACTGCTCGGAAATTTCGGGGTATACGGGGGTACGGTTGTAGTTTTCCGCATAGTCATCGTTGAGTATATGCAGCCAGTTTTTGCGGTTTTTATCAAAGAAAGCGGAGTTATCGTTCTGTATCTTTTCAAAATACTTGAACGAAATATATTCGTCGTTCAGAATGTCGTAATTATAATCGGGGTAAAGTGCCTTTACCTCGGCTGTCGGCACGGCGTACTGAACGGCCTTTATTTTTTCACGCTTCATATGCAGAATGGGGTGCTCCGAGGTGTGAATAACCTTGTCGCTCTTTATCAGCTCCGCCATTGATATACCGTCAATAACACGGTCTGTCGGCATATAATTTTCTTCTCCGCCGTTACCCGTTATTCCGCAAAGCTCAACAAGCGTCGGATAAAGGTCAACGAGCACGGCACTGCTGTTTCTTTCTGTCTGCTTTTCGCCGAGTGCTCCGTTGTCGTTATCCCAGCGTATCATAAACGGCACCTTCTGTCCGCCTTCATAGGCGAGGTATTTGCCGCCGCGCAGGTCGCTGACCGAGCCTTCAAGAGCAGGGCCGTTATCGCTCGTGAAAACGATTATCGTGTCGTCAAGCACGCCGAGCTCTTCCATTTTGTCAAACATAATACCGAGGTAATGGTCAAATTCCGTCACACAGTCAACGTATGTACCCATTCCGCTTGTGCCGTCAAAATCGTCACCTGCAAAAACGGGAGCGTGCGGCCACGGAGAAGTATAGTAAGCAAAGAAGGGCTCGCCGTTTTCTGCCTTGTCGGTAATCCAGTCGGTGATTTCGTCGTGAATCCATTCGGTTGCCATACTCTGGTCCTTGAGCTCGTCTGTGCCGTGAACAATTTTCCACTCGCCGTTTTCCTCTGTAACGTGGTAGAAAGGCTTCATATCGTTTACGTGGTGGCTGCCGTAGAAATAATCAAAGCCCTGGTTTGTGGGCAGATATTCGCCGTAGTCGCCAAGATGCCATTTGCCAAAGCAGCCTGTAGAATAGCCTGCCGCCTTGAAGGTTTCCGCAATTGTAACCTCATCGCCGAGCATACCGTCGGCGTTGTTGCCCATTTCAATTGAGTTGAAAATTCTTGTCTGGGCAAACGGGGAAAGAGTAGCAACCGTGGGATAAATTACGTTGTCGGCGTAGCCTCTGTAGGGGTATCTGCCGGTAAGTGTGGCAAAGCGTGCAGGCGAGCAGACCGAGTAAGCAGAATAGAAGTTGGTGAAATTCAGGCCGTTTTCGCCTATTGAATCAATATTCGGCGTGTCGTAAATTGCACCGTTGAGCGATACGTCACCCCAGCCGAGGTCATCCATCATAATTACAAGCACGTTCGGCGACTCGGCAGCATCTTTTTTATCAATGCCGTTCAGGTATTCGTCGTGACCCTCCCAGAGTCTTTCCGTGTTGGGCTTGGAGCGCATATTCATCGTAAGCACGTAAAGCACACTCGTGCCCAGAAGACACACGCACATAACGGCACACACGGCTGTTTTTATTGCACCGCTTTTAAACGAATGCTTTGCCGAAAGGAACAAGCCCGTAAGCGAAAGAGCCCAGGGTGAAGCGAGCAGAATATTGCCGAGCAGACGGGTGAAAAAGCTGCCCTCACCCGTAAACAGCGGATGCTCTGCGGAGGAATATCCTGCAAGACCCGAAGTGAAAACGCCGAAGCCTGCGTCAGCACCGAAAATTATAAAGTAAAGCACAACGCCAAGGCCAGACAGCGCATAGGCGAGCACCATAGGAGTGTAAACCTTTTTCTTGATAATTAAGCTCAGTGTAATAACAGCCGCCATTATGCAGTTGAACGCAACGGCAACAACCGCCACGATGTTAAGGCGCATAAAGAGAAGCGCTGCGGCAAGCAGGGCACCTGTTATCATAAGTACAGTCGGAAAAACTTTCTTTGCGGAATCTGTACGGATTTCTTTTTTCATAACGTTGCCTCCGATTTCTCTGCTGATTTCCAACATAACCGATTTTATCATTTTTCAAAGTATAATTCAAGCCGTTGAGTGAATTTGTACGTCAGCTTATTCGTATCGGTATTTCATACTGCTGTTATTGGAGTAACATTTTTTAAAGTTTTGACATTTATAGAAGTTGCCTTTTTATTCGGGCAGCAAAGTGTTGGTTTTTGCTGTCAAAGAAAGGAAGTTAAATAATGCTCAAAGAAAAATTTTACGATAATAATCATATGTATATAGCCGTTCTTGAAAACGACGTTTTGATTATAGCATACGAGGACGGCACGGCAACCGACCTTAAAGGCAACCGCTATCAGCTCATTTCCCATCTTGACGAAAACGACGAAGCTGTAACCGACGGGTGGCAACTTATAAAATAAAAACTTCATCGCAAACATAAATCGGAATAAGTATTTGAACCAACAGCAAAACCAACACGGTTTCGTACAGTAGGCAGAACGGCAAATAAAAACTGCCCTCACGGGGAGAGCAGTTGGTTTGTGAAACATATTTTAAAGCGTAATCCAAAATCTTTTTAGATTTCGTTTTCTGTCAGGCTCATTTACAGTGGATTCATAGACACCACCATTGTTCAGTATGGCCTTTTCGCTTCCGACATTTTTATCAATACAAGATATAAGTATTTTATCAAGACCGATTTCTTTGCAATAAGGAAGAACAGCTTTTAGCATTGATGTTGCATAACCTTTTCTTCTTTCGTCAGGTTTTATTGAATATCCGATATGACCACCAAACTTTGAAAGCCAATCATTGAAATAATGACGTACCTGTATCATACCAACAAGTTGATTATCAGCCTTGCGAATGTAGAAAAACTGTGTTGATAATACAAAACCTTCAGGAAGTGTTTCAGGCGATGTGTATTTTCTGCATTCTGAAATGTATGTAAGCGAATCCTCGCATCTGCGAAGAGGACCGCAACCGTCCATTGAAGAATCTGCATCCTGACAAGCCTGTTTATATTCAGCAATCTGCTCTACATATTCTTCACTTGGCTCAACTAAAAAGAAATCGCCGGCATCTATTTTAATCATAAACTATCACCTTGTTCTATGTTTTGAAATATATTCTTCAACAGCCGGTATATTGGGTTTAAAAATATTATCAGGCAAATCCAAGATATCAAAAAACTTTAAAAATTCCACTTCGCCATACTGACATTTTAACTCACCGTCGTAGTTTTTGCAGATAAAAACAATATCAATATTAGATACTTCATCACCATTGGGATAAATGTTGTGCAAATCTTTCCCTGAAAAAACACCTAAAAGAGTCAGCTCTTTAGCAATTAAGCCTGTTTCTTCATACAGCTCTCTTTTGGCGGCATCTTCAACATTTTCGTCTATTTCTACCGAACCGCCTGCATAACCCCAAGTGTTATTATCGCTACGTAATTGAAGCAAAATACGACCGCATTCATCAACAACTATAACACTTGCTCCAACTTGTAGTAAAGGTCTGTGACCAACTACTTTTCTCAAATCCATTATGTAGCCCATATTGTTTAACCTCTATTATCTAAATACATTATCCCATATGAATTTCTTTTTTAAAGTGTTTTTCCTAAAAACCGATTTTTCATTTTGATTTACTATAATAAACGACGCCGGAATATTTCCCATCTTTATTTAATCGTCTGTTAGAAATATATCCATCTTTTATAAATCCTGCTTTTTCCATTACTCTAAATGATTGCACATTAAGTTCATTACACGAACATTCAACCAAATAATAACCACGGTTATTCAACAAATGGTCTGCAACTGCTTTTAATGCTTCGGCAGCATAACCATTGCCCCAAAATTTATACCTTACCGTATATCCAACATTACAATACTTATGCTTTTTTACAACAGTATTCACATCGATATTACCGACAACTTCGCCCGTGGATTTCAATTCCATAACCCACTTTTCATATTTGTTTT
>JAFXCT010000056.1 GCA_017521365.1 Clostridia bacterium | reverse complement strand
CAAAGCCGAGCAGGGCATCAGCCTTTACCGAAGAGCCTACAGTACCCTGAACAATCTCAAGCGGCATAGGCACCCTAACGTTGAGTGTGCCGGGCTTAAGGGATATGCTCAGCGATATCATCTGTGCACTCTGTGCAAAAAAGCTGACAAGGTCGGGATTATCGGGCACAAAGTATGCCCATGTGCTTATATTCGTACCTGCGACTTTTACAGTATCCTTGCTCTGCCATTTGAAGATACCAGTTATGGGCTGACCCTCGTAGATAACACGTCCGCCTTCAAACTTGATGTCACCGTATGTGAGGTCGGGCGACCAGACAAGGTCATCATCAAGAACCGTCGGATAAACAGATATACCCGAAGCCAATGCAGGGTTATCGTTTACGTTTACCTGTATGGTAGCCGTAACGTCTTCGTGGCCCTTGAGAGTCCACGTTGCGGAATATGTACCGCTCTCATAAATCTTTTTGCTGCCCGATTGGACGTTTGATATGGAATCGTAAGCCCATTTACCGCCTTCAATCGGTTCGCCTGTTTTCGTGTTTATAACCGTGCCCGTTATCGTTGCGTCAGAAAGCTTTGCACCGGGGTCAATTGCAGCAGCCGTTGCCGTACCCTGAAGAGCGGTTTCAATCGCAGTAACGGTTATCGTCGGCCAGTTTTCAATCGGGTAATCGTCCGTAGTTCTGAACGAGCCTTTCTTATATTTCGTCGTATCCGTCGGGAAGAAATAAAGCGTAACCTCCGAATTTTCACGGGGAGTAGGTACGGTTGATGCGTTGTTAAAGCCAAAGTATCCTTCAACCTTTTCGCCCTCGTACCACACCTCGCCGCCTTCAACGGTAAGGTCGCCGTAGCTCAAGCCGTATTCAAAAACGCTGGGTGTAACGGTGGGCGCAACCTTAACGACCGTGTTACGGTAGGTAAGCGATACGGGGTCTGCCGCCGATGCGCTTAAGCCCATCGGGATAATTGTCAAAAGCAAAAGTGCCGTCAGAAGGACAGCGAACGATTTGTTAAGTTTTTTCATAATGTTTCTCCGTTTCTCAATTAAGATTTCAGACGGTGTCTCAAGCCGCTGAAATACTGTTCTTATAACTAATTAACGTTTGTCGGCTTTTCGGGAGAAAGGAAATGAGCCATTGGAATCACATCGCTTTTCGTTTTTAATCAACTTATGCAAGTTGTCAAGTAAATATTACCAAATTATTGCCGTAAATTCAATATTTTTGTGAACATTTTATAATTATTTTAGAAACTCTGTAATCTTGCACATCTTTGACTATTTTTGTTTGTGCATTTTGACACGGTATTTTTCCGCATAAGAAGCAACAAAGCCTTATGGCAAATTATGCCATAAGGCTTTTGTTATAGCCAGACTTTATTCAACTCAGTATTTCACCTAAAACCCCGCCGATTTTTTCCGCCATAAGATAAAAGCCAAGGTCATTCGGGTGGCAGAAATCCACGGTTGCATAGTCTGCCTTATCGCCGTAAATTTCCTGCCCGTCAATAAAATAAACGTTTTTGTCGCCGTTTGCAACAGCCGTTTCATAGGTTTTGCGGATTATCGCCTTGCGCTTTTCAATATCTTCACCGAAGTGCTTATCCGCAACGGTAACCATTATTACCGGCAAATCGGGCTTTGCGGCACGGAGAATTTCAAAGAAACGTGCGTGTGTTTTTTCAAGCCAAGAGGCATCGGGTGCGTTGTGGTCGTAATCGTAAACGAAGGCACTCATATCAAGCGTTGCAATATAATGCGCCATTTCGTCCTCACCCCTGCAGCTGCCCGAAAAGCCGAGGTTAAGAAAATCACAGTCGAGCTTGCGTGAAATAATTGCCTCGTAGCTGTTGCCCGGATGTCCTGTGCAGCCGCCCTGAGTGATTGACGAGCCGTAAAACACTACGGGCCTTTGGTGCGTATATTCCCGCGATTCTTCAACCGCCGCACCGTCCTCAAGCAAAACACAGATAGAGGAAACATTGTTATAGAGCGGAAAGTTTATAAGAATATCACGCATTTTTGCCGAGCCTAAATTAACTTCTGAATAAAACTCCTTTTCACCCTTTTCCTTTGCCTTGCCGTAAAAATCTCCCTGCGGAATAAAGGGCCTTACAAAGCCGCCGTCAGCGTACAAATCGAAGCAGGAAACACCCGTTACCGGCATATGCGGCAGCAGACAGATATCGGGCAAAATATAGCGCAGAGCTATCCTTGCGCTGTCCGTTTTAAAGCGTATTCTGCCGCCTGCGGTGTTGGTGTGGAGCGCCTTTACACCGTCGTTCACCTTTTCGGCAACCTCGCACGGCATACGCCTGTAGTTACCCTGTCTGCAGTCGTAAAGACCGTAAATTTTAAAGGGAGAGGTATGTATGCTGTAGGCTTTCATACCGTCGGCGGTAACATCGCCCACCGCAAAATTAGAGTCGATTTTTTCGATTTTCATATTATCACCTAAAAAAATCAAGAAGTGACTGTGCACTTCTTGACAAAATTCAAGCTTTTTTGCCCTTCGTTTCGGGAAGATTAGTGAGAATTATCGCAACAAACATAATTACACAACCGAGAATTTCTCTGCCGGTAAGTGCTTCGTGCAGAATAACCCAGCCCGAAAGCACGGCAAAGACCGATTCAAGGCACATCAGAAGCGAAGCTACGGCAGGCTGTGTGTGCTTCTGGCCAATAATCTGCAAAGTATAGGCAATACCGCTGCTCATAACACCCGAATAGAGCATAGGCACCATAGCCGCCTTGATGTTGGCCACCTGCGGTGTTTCAAAAACAAGCATAAATATTACCGACAGCACGCCGACAACGACAAACTGCGTACAGGACAGAATAACACCGTCCACCTTGGCGGAAACGCTGTCGATATAAAGAATATGCAGCGCAAAGAAAACGGCACAGCCGAGCGCCAGAAGTTCGCCTATGCCGATTGTCATAGCAGAATCAACACAGAGCAGATATGCGCCGACACAGCCCATTACAACCGCAAACCACACGAGGGCACGCTGCCTCTGCTTGAGAAACAGACCGAAAATCGGCACAAGGAGCATATACAGCGCCGTAATAAAGCCGATTTTGCCCGAAGCACCCTCCTCGGAGGGAATATAGTAAAACGCAAACTGCTGGAGATTGCTTGCACAAAACAGTATCACGCCGCAGATTATACCGCTTTTAAGCTGAACAAAATTATCCTTTTTCTTCTGCTCAGGTGTACGGGTATCGGTTTTTCTCTTTTTAAACTGCATTACGAGAATAACGGGCAGTAAAACGCAGGCACCCATAAGCATACGGATACCATTATAGGTAAATGCCTCAACGTAGTCCTTGCCTACATCCTGTGCAACGAAGGACGTACCCCAGATAAACGCCGCAAGCAGCAGCGCAAGGTTGCCGCCGAGCATCTTTCTTTTATCATTCATTATATATAACCTCTTAATAGTCCTTTGTTACGCTGCCGTTTTCACGGGAAATATCGGCAAGGAAAACAGTTTTATGGCCTGCTACGGAATCGAAAATGCTCGTGCAGGAAACCGAGGGCTCTTCCCCTCTTACGTAGTTGACAAAATCCTCCGCCAAGCCGAGGTCTCCGCCTCCGTGACCGCCGCCCTCGCAGAAGGCGGAAAGGTCTATAATCTCCTCGTCAAACTCCTTGCCGGGGTCGGGATTTATGCGAAGCACGTGAATATCGTTGTGCTCGAATTCGCCCCAGATTTCGCCCTTAGTGCCGACGATTTCAATTCTGCGAAGCGGTCTTGCCGCACCGCCTATCATATTGTGCGTACCCGTTGCGCCCGAGGCAAAATTAACCATAACGCTCTGGTGGTCAACAACGTTGTTTCCGCTCTTATAAATACACTTGCCGTATGGGCTGTCACCCTTGAGAAGATTGATTTTGTCCTCAATAGTTGCGTTTTCCTTATCCTCAAGCGCAGACCAGACGTAAAATTCCCAACGGTCAGGATGGTCTATGTATATTCTCTTTGCGGAATAAAGGCAGGTGTCAACGTGAGGACAGTCAACAAGGCATTTTGTGCCTGCACCCTCGGGAGCCATTTCGGGCTTGAACTGAAAAATAGAGCCGCAGCTGGAAACGGTCTTCGGCTTATCCTCACCCATCATCCACATCATTATATCAAGGTCGTGACAGCACTTTGCAAGCAGCATTGAGGTTTTGCAGTTGTCAGAATTGCCCCACTTACCTCTTACATAAGAGGTAGAAACGTGGTGGTAGCTGACGTGCTCAAAGGTGTTGATGCTGATTATATCGCCGATTTCTCCCGCAAGCACACGCTCCTTGATTGCAAGGTAAAACGGTGTGTAACGAAGGACATGGCAAATCATAACCTTGTTGCCGTTTTCTTCAACAACCTTTACAAGGCTGTCAAGCTCATCGAGGTTTACGGCAAAGGGCTTTTCAAGCAGCATATCGTAGCCCTTTTTGAGCAGCGGAATTGCCGTTTCGACGTGCTGGTGGTCCATTGTGCCGTTGATTATCGCATCGGCAAATTTCGGCACGGCAGCCAGCTCATCCGCACTTGAAAAGCAGTTTTCCTCGGAGAAGCCGAACATCTTCCTTGCCTTTTCGCAGCGGAAGGGATTCGGGTCGGCAATACCGACTATTTTAAGCTTTTCGGGGCTTTTGAGCGCAAGCTCGGCATAAGTGAACGAGCGGTGTCCGCCGCCGACAATAATTGCTGTTACGGGTTTAGTTGACATAATTAAAGACCTCTATTTTAAAAAAACATAACTAATGGTTAGGATTATACTCGATACCCTATGATAACACATTGTAGAAAATAGTCAAGAAAAAGCATATATAAATAATAAAAAAACAGCCGTGAAAAAACACGGCTGTCGGTTGATTATTAACTTAATCAGAAAATTGTGAGGATAATCTTTGCAGCAAGTGCAATTACAAAGAAGCCGATACCGACAATCTTTGTGAGCTTGACAAGCTTTGCTTCCATTGTGCGGCCCTTGTTCTTGCCGAAGAAGGTTTCTGCACCGCCAGCGATTGCACCGGAAAGACCCTTTGTGTTACCTTCCTGAAGAAGAACGAGTGCAACGATTGCGATTGCAAGAACAATAAGAACTACACCGAAAACAACCTGATACCATAACATAATTAATCACCTTTTAACGCTTTAATTTGAAGCGAATACCCTTTCTTTTGTTACGGGACATAACACCCCGACATATTCGATACTTCGGTATTCTACCACATTGAAAGAAGAAATGCAACACCTTTTTGTAAAAAGATGTATTTATTCGGTAAAATTTTGTGCGTATATCAGCCCTTTGTTTAGGCAAAAATACTACTGACAAGCAAAAAGCTGTTTTATTTCAGGTGTTTGTGTTTGCATCAGCTTTTAGTTTTGTCATTGCCGACGGTACAGCTTTTCTGTATCGTCGGTTTTGTTTTATATAAGACTAAGCTGCTCGCCGGAGTCCTCTGCGCTGAGAAGTGCACCCGTTGAGGGCAGATTTTTCGTGCGGTAGCGGTAGGGCTTTACAAACTCGCCGTTGACATAGGGCCTTACAGTCATCAGGCGCTGTCCCTTTTTGAGGGTGAGCACGGCAACGCCCTGGGTGTCCTTGGTTGTCTTTGGCGAAACGGAGCCCGTGTTGAAAAGAAGGTGTCTGCCTGCACTCGAAATGAGCACGAGCTCGGTATCCTCTTTTACGTAGAGTGCCGAAACGAGCGGAGATTTGTCGCAATAGGCTTTAATCAGCTTTTTGCGGTTGGTCTTTGTAGCGTAAGCCGACATATCAACCTTTGCAACCTTGCCGTTTTCAAAGAAGAACAGCATATAGCCGCTGTAATCCTTGGTTACGGCCATATACATAAATGCTTCCTCCGGCTCCATATCAAGCTTTGAGGGCACGTATTCGCCCAGCGCACTCGCCTTGGTAAACTCAAAATCGTCCGCCTTTGCCTTGTAGACCTGCTGTTTATTCGTAAAGAAGAGCAGCTCAACGTCGTTGGTGGTGTCGCAGGTGTAGGCAATTCTGTCGCCTTCCTTGACCTTCTGCTCACCGCTCATACGAAGTGACAGCGGAGTAATCTTTTTGAAATAACCGCCCTCGGACACAAACAGGTGCACCGGCTCGTTGGAAACGGGATTTTCATCCTCAATATCTTCAATTTCGGCGTTATAAATAATTTCGCTTCTGCGCTCTTTACCGTATTTCTTTATTACGTTTTCAAGCTCGGAAACGATAATCTTCCTGACACGCTGGCCTCTCTTGAGGATATCCTCCATATCCTTTATGGCTTCTTCAAGGTTTTCGATATCCTTGGTGTGCTTGAGGATATATTCACGGTTGAGGTGGCGCAGCTTGATTTCCGCAACGTACTCCGCCTGAAGCTCGTCAATGCCGAAGCCTATCATCAAGTTGGTAACAACTTCCTTTTCCTCTTCGGTGTTACGGATAATTTTAATCGCCTTATCGATATCAAGCAGTATCTTTTCAAGGCCCTGCAGAAGATGAAGTCTGTTTTTCGCCTTCTGCAAGTCGAAGAAGGTTCTCCTGCGCACACATTCGGTACGGAAGGCTATCCACTCCTCAAGAAGCGCCTTTACGCCGAGCACCTGAGGCATACCGGCAATAAGCACGTTGAAGTTGCACGAGAAGGTGTCCTCCATAGGTGTCTGCTTGTAGAGCTTTAGCATAAGCTTTTCGGCATCGACACCTCGTTTGAGGTCAATCGTGATTTTAAGGCCATTCTTGTCGGTTTCGTCACGCACGTCGCTGATTTCCTTAAGCGAGCCTGCTTTGAATTTTTCGATAATCTTGTCGATTATTGCCTCCGCCGTAGTTGTGGGCGGAATTTCATAAATATCTATACAGTTGTTGGATTTATCGTATTTGTACTTTGCTCTTACCTTTATGCTTCCCCTGCCGTTGTTGATGACGTTAGCCATTTCCTCGGGGTTATAGATAATCTGACCGCCGCCGATAAAATCGGGGGCTTTGATGATTTCGGAAACATCGTAATCGGGGTCTTTTATCATTTCGATTGCCGCACGGCAGACCTCGCTGAGGTTAAACGAGCAGATTGAGCTTGCCATACCGACGGCGATACCCGTGTTATTGTTTACAAGCACACTCGGAAAGGAAACGGGAAGAAGTGTAGGCTCCTTCATAGTGTTGTCGTAATTATCAACAAAATCAACCGTATCCTTGTCGATATCACCGAAAAGCTCGGCACAGATGGGCTCAAGCTTTGCCTCGGTATAACGGGAGGCGGCCCACATCATATCACGGGAATAAGCCTTACCGAAGTTACCCTTTGAATCAACCAGCGGATGAAGCAGAGCCTCGTAGCCCCTTGAAAGACGAACCATTGTGTCGTAAATTGCGGCATCACCGTGAGGGTTGAGCTGCATTGTACGGCCGACGATATTTGCGGACTTGATTCTGCCGCCCGTGAGAAGTCCCATTTTATACATTGTATAAAGCAGCTTTCTGTGGGCAGGCTTTAAGCCGTCGATTTCGGGGATAGCACGGGACATAATAACGCTCATAGCGTAGGGCATATAGTTGACCTCGAGCGTATCAGTAATACGCTGGTTTACAACCTCGCCTGCACCGAGAATATGAGCCTTGGGATTAATTTCAGCCTTGGGCTGTTTATCCTGCTTTTTCTTAGCCAACTGTCCTCTCCCCTTTCTCAGCTTACGTCGGCCATATCAATATAGAGATGGCCGTTTTCCGCAATATACTGCTTTCTGCCGGCAAGATTATCGCCGAGCAGAAGCTCAAATTTTTCCGACATAGCCTCTGCCATATCGGGCTCAACCTTAATAAGACGGCGTGTGGCAGGATTCATAGTGGTAAGCCACATCATATCCGCCTCGTTTTCACCAAGACCCTTTGAGCGCTGAATTGTGAATTTCTTGCCCTCAAGCTCGGCTAAAACGTCTGCCTTTTCCTTTTCGGTATAGGCAAACCAGGTTTCGTCCTTGTAGTTGATTTCGTAAAGCGGAGATTCCGCAATGAAAACGTAGCCCTCCTGAATAAGGGTGGGCATAAGGCGGTAAATCATAGTGAGGATAAGCGTTCTTATCTGGAAGCCGTCAACATCGGCATCGGTACAGATAATAACCTTGTTCCACCTTAAATTTTCAAGATTGAAAGAGGCTAAATCCTTTGCCATTTTGCCCTTTACCTCGATACCGCAGCCAAGGACTTTGATAAGGTCGGTTATGATATCACTCTTGAAAATTCTGTCGTACTCGCACTTTAAGCAGTTGAGAATTTTACCTCTTACCGGGATAATTGCCTGGAATTCCGAGTCTCTTGACTGCTTACAGGCACCCAACGCAGAGTCACCCTCAACGATGAACAGCTCACGCATACTCACGTCACGGCTGCGGCAATCGACAAACTTCTGTACTCTGTTTGCCATATCGTTGCTCGTCTGCAGGTTCTTTTTGATTGTCTGCCTTGTGGTTTCAGCCTTTACACGGCTGCGCATATTTATAAGCACCTGATTGCAGATTTTCTCTGCCTCAAGCTTGTTTTCGATAAAGTAAATTTCAAGCTGACGGCGGAAAAACTCAGCCATAGCCTCCTGTATAAACTTGTTGTTGATAGACTTCTTGGTCTGGTTTTCATAGGAGGTCTGCGTTGAGAACGAGGAAATGACGAGAATCATACAGTCCTCAATATCCTGAAAGCTGACCTTCGGGTCGGTTTTTGCATACTTGCCGTTCTGCTTCAAGTACGCATCAATTGAAGAAACGAAGGCACTTCTTACCGCCTTGTCGGGTGCACCGCCGTATTCAAGCCAGCTTGAATTGTGGTAATACTCCTTGACCTGCGTTTTGTTGGAAAAGCGCAGAGCGGCGTTGATTTTAAGCTTGTAGTCCTTCTGGTCCTCTCTGTCACGGCCGACACGCTCCGCAGTCCAGAACTGCGTAGTGCTCATTGCCTCTTCGCCGCCGAGCTCGTCAACGTAGTCCTTGATGCCGTTTTCGTAAAGGTACTCGTAGGTTTCAAAGGAATTTGTGTTGCCCTTCTGATTTTTCAGAATAAAGCGTACGCCTGCGTTGACTATTGCCTGGCGCTTGAGTGTGGACTGGAAATATTCAAGCGGTACGTTTATATCGGTAAAAACGTCAAGGTCGGGCTTCCACCTGATTCTTGTGCCCGTATCCTTTTTCGGGTATTCCTCCTTGAGCATTTTGCCCACGGGCTTACCCTTTTTGAACTTGAGCTCGTAGCGGTAGCCGCCCGTTTTGATTTCAGCCTCCATATACTCGGAAGCGTACTGCGTTGAGCAAAGGCCGAGACCGTTGAGACCCAGCGAATATTCGTAGCTGCCGCCGTCGTTGGTGTCGTACTTGCCGCCTGCGTAAAGCTCGCAGAAAACAAGCTCCCAATTGAACTTCTTTTCCTTGGGGTTATAGTCAACGGGAATACCTCGGCCGAAGTCCTGCACTTCAACAGAGCCGTCGGAGAAACGGGTTATGACAATCTTTTCGCCGTAGCCCTCTCTTGCCTCATCTATTGAGTTTGAGATAATTTCAAAAATGGAGTGCTCACAGCCCTCAAGACCGTCCGAGCCGAAAATAACGGCAGGACGCTTGCGGACTCTGTCCGCACCCTTGAGGGAGGTTATGCTTTCTACTCCGTATTCCGCTTTCTTAGGCATTATATTACCTCTCTTTATACTGCATTTTGCCGGCATCACACTTGAGCGATGTCGGCAAAACTTAATTATTCTTCCGTAATAATTTCCGTAGTGATTTCGGGCGCAGCCGCCTCAGCAGCTTCTTCCGCCCTCGGCTCCTCGCCGAGCATATACTGCCTGAAGGTTTCGCCGCTCATCTTTTCGTTTTCGATAAGATACGCCGCTACCTTGTGAAGCTTGTCGAGATTGTCGGTGAGAATCTTTTCGCAACGGTTATAGGCACCGGTGATGATAGCGTCGATTTCGTTATCAATAGAGCCTGCAACATTTTCGGAATAGTTGCGTGTCTGACCGTAATCCTTGCCGAGGAAGACCTCGTGACTGCCCGAGGTAAATGAAATCGGGCCGAGAGTATCGCTCATACCGTATCTTGTAACCATATTACGGGCAATTGAGGTAGAGCGCTCAATATCGTTTGAAGCACCCGTTGAGATATCGCCGAGTACGATTTTTTCAGCAACACGGCCGCCCAGAAGCGTAACGATATTGTCAAGCATATCGTTCTTCGTGGTATAGCTCTTGTCCTCCTTCGGGATGGACATTGTATAGCCGCCTGCCATACCTCGGGGAATGATTGAAATTTCGTGAACAGGGTCCTGCGATTCGAGCGCAAAGGTTGCAACTGCGTGGCCTGCCTCGTGGTAGGCGGTGAGACGCTTTTCCTTGTCGCTCATCTTGTGGGACTTCTTTTCCGTACCGACTATTACCTTGACCGTTGCTTCCTCGATTTCCTTCATCGTGATTGCCTTCTTGTCAATTCTTGCGGTAAGAAGAGCAGCCTCGTTGAGAAGATTTTCAAGGTCGGCGCCCGTAAAGCCTACGGTTGAACGGGCAATTACGGACAGGTCAACGTCGGGCGCAAGGGGCTTGCCCTTTGCGTGGACACGGAGAATTTCCTCTCTGCCCTTGAGGTCGGGGTAGTTGACGGTAACCTGACGGTCGAAACGTCCCGGACGGAGAAGTGCCGGGTCAAGAATATCGGGGCGGTTTGTTGCGGCGATAATGATAACGCCCTCGTTTGCGCCGAAGCCGTCCATTTCGACAAGCATCTGGTTGAGGGTCTGCTCACGCTCATCGTGGCCGCCGCCCATACCTGCGCCTCTGTGGCGGCCTACGGCATCAATTTCGTCTATGAAAATGATTGACGGGGAATTCTTCTTTGCCTGGTCGAACAAATCTCTTACACGGGAAGCACCGACACCGACGTACATTTCAACGAAGTCGGAACCCGAAATTGAGAAGAAGGGAACGTCTGCCTCGCCTGCAACAGCACGGGCAAGAAGGGTTTTACCCGTACCGGGAGGGCCTACGAGAAGCACACCCTTGGGAATACGTGCGCCAAGGTCGTTGAACTTCTGCGGGTCCTTAAGGAACTCGACAATTTCGGCAAGCTCCTGCTTTTCCTCGTCTGCACCTGCAACGTCGGCAAAGGTAGCCTTACGCTTTTCATCCTTGGCGTTCTTGATTCTCGCCTTGCCGAAGCTGAGGGTCTTGTTGGTTTCGTTGTTGAAGGTCTGTCCCATACGGCGCACCATAACGAACATAAGCACGCCGAGCACGCCCATAAGAATAATCGTGGGCATTACCTGAAGCAGCCAGGAATTTTCGGCACCCTTTTCAAGCTCAGCCTTAACGGGTGACTCGGGGTTTGCCTTGTTGTATTCCATTACGTCGAAGTGCACGTCCTCAAGGAACAGGTTTACGTTGGGCACGGTATATTTCTTCGGGGCGGTTTCACCCTTTTCGTAATAAACGAGCGCACCCGAGCTGAGGTTGAGGGTATATTCCGTTACCTCGCCCGCCTGAAATTTTGCCACAACCTCGTAATACTTAACCTTCGTGCTTTCCGTTGACGAAGTAACAAAATAGAAGGCAAGTCCGATTATCACAACCGGAATAATGAGGTAGGGCAAAAAGTTTTTTAACTTCTTTGTGTCCATTTTTTCACTCCTTGAATATATCTGAAAAATTGAAAAGTTAACTTATTTCTCATAAACCTCCGGCTTGAGTACGCCGACATAGGGCAGATTACGGTACTTTTCATCGTAATCAAGGCCGTAGCCGACGATGAATGCGTCGGGCACCTTGGCACCTATGTATTTTGCGTACACGTCAGCCTCACGGCGTTCGGGCTTATCGAACAGGGCGCAGATTTCAATGCTCTTCGGCTTTCTCGTTGAAAGAATTTCCATAAGTGAGCTGAGCGTTCTGCCGCTGTCGAGAATATCCTCAACAATAAGAAGGTCGTAGCCCTCAAGCGAAATATCGAGGTCCTTAATAATTTTAACATTTCCCGAGCTGTTTATGCCCGAGCCGTAGCTTGAAACCGCCATAAAATCTATACGGCAGGGCAAGTCGATTCTCCTCATAAGGTCTGCCATAATGGCAACGGAGCCCTTGAGTATGCTGACAAGCAGCAGGTTTTTGCCCCTGTAGTCTTCGGTTATCTGTGCGCCGAGACGGCTTACGATTGCTTCAAGCTCTTCTTCCGAAAAAAGTACGGACTGTATATCATTCTTCATATCTGTTTTCTCCCACGGTTTCAATAAACAGAAACCTTTTTGTGTTTTCGTCGGCGCTTACCCTTTCGTCGGCACCGACACCGCTGACCCACACCGCACCGACATCGTCACGCAGGACGGATATTCGGTTACGGTAAAACGGCGGAACGTGATTTTCGTTAAAAATGCGGCGGAGCTGTTTGGTAACTCCCCTGCCCTTCGGACGGATTTTATCGCCCGGTTTAATCGAGCTGAAAATCAGCACTCCTTTTATTTTATCATAATCTATGGCTTTCGCCAATAGTTGTTTGTTAAATTTTTGTATATTTATTTTGTCAATTTTGTCATAAAAGGCAGATTTTACCGTTTCGTAGGGTAAAAAATTAAGTCCCGCAGTAAAATCCTGCTCCCACTCGTCGGCAAAATCATCCGCCGGAGCAAGCACGCCGCCGTAAACGCAAAACGAAACGGCGTTTAGAACCTGCGTACTGCCGCCGTTTGAAAGTATATCGCACACGGCCTCGATATGATGCGCCTGAGGCTTTTGGGAAGCAACCTCTTCGATTATTTTGGCAACCGCCCTTCTTTTCAGCGAAGGATGAACGGTATTGAGATTTTCGGCAAGCCAGCCGTTTTCCGTGCGTGCGTTTTCGAGCACGGAGTCCGAAAGAATACCGAGTAATTCTTCATCCTCACGCAGATTGGAAACACATCTTTCAAACGCACAGTCAAACGAGGGGTTGATTTTTTTGAGCTGCGGCACAATATTGTGTCTGATACCGTTGCGTGTATATTCGTCACTTAAATTAGTACTGTCCGTCACGAAGGAAATCTTGTTTTCGGCACAGTAATTTTCTATATCGTCCCTTGAGCAGTAAATAAGCGGACGGATTATATTATCCCTCACGGGCGGAATTGAGCCCAGACCCTTGAGCGAAGCCCCCCTTGCAAGGTTGAACAAAAAGGTTTCCTCACAGTCGGAAAGCGTGTGCGCCGTTGCGATTTTAGCTTCGGGAGCTGTTCTTTCAAAAAACGCATAGCGTTCTTTTCTGCCGCATTCCTCAACACCAAGGCCTTTTTCCTTTGCAAGAGCAGGTATATCCGCAGAGCCGATGAAAAGCTCTACACCGAGGCTTTTGCACACCTCAACGCAGAAGTTTTCGTCACGCTTTGCCTCCTCACCGCGGATACCGTGGTTAAAATGGGCAGCGACGATTTTAATGCTGTATTCATCTTTTAAGCTGTATAAAACGTGAAGAAGCGCCATCGAATCTGCTCCGCCCGAAAGGGCAACCAGAACGGTATCCCCCGGGTGAAGCATCTGATGACGCTCAATTGCACGGATTGCTTTAATCTTCATTGCGTGTTTTTTCCGCCGTTGAGAACAGAGTGAACGCACCGTTCCAATGCAGAGGCACGGTTTCAAGCGAGCCGTGTCTGTTTTTGGCTATGATAAGCTCTGCCTCGTTCTTCTTGGCGAGATCCTCTTCGGTAAGAGGACCGTCCTTTTCATTAATATAGTAAAACGGTCTGTAGAGCATAAGGACTATATCGGCGTCCTGCTCGATTGAACCCGAGTCACGCAGGTCAGCCAACATCGGGCGGTGGGACTTGCCCCTGCCCTCGGTAACTCTGGCGAGCTGTGAACAAACGATAACGGGAATATTGAGGTCCTTTGCCATAAGCTTGAGGTTACGGGTGATATCCGAAACCTCCTGAACACGCTGTGCGCCGTAATCCTTTTCGGACTTGACAAGGCCGAGATAATCGACAACAACTGCATCAACATCACGCATACGGCGTATTCTTGCCTTCATTTCGGGCACGGTGATTGTAGAGGTATCGTCAAAATAGAGCTCACAATTGACAAGCGACTCTATTGCAACACCCATACGCTGCCAGTCGGCATCGTCAAATTCACCCGAACGCATTTTCCTAACATCGACTCTGGCTTCCGTTGCGAGTATTCTTTCGGCAAGCTGAGCCTTGGTCATCTCAAGCGAGAACATTACGACCTTTTTGCCGCCGCAGATAGCGATGTTACGGGCAAGGTTGAGCGCAAAGCTCGTTTTACCCATACCGGGACGGGCACCGATAATTATAAGGTCGGATTTATTGATGCCGGAAATATGCCTGTCCAGCATTGAGAAGCCCGTGGGCAGACCCTTGTGCTTTTCACGCTCTTCTTTGTTGGATATAATCTTGAGGCGTTCAAAAACCTCGTTGTTGATAATATCGTTAAGGCGTGAGGGTGCATCCGTATTTCTGCCCTGACGGATGTTGTATATCTTCTGCTCGGCTGAATCGAGAAGCAAATCCGCAGAATTGTCCTCGTTCATTGAGCTGTCGATAATTTCACGGGAAGCGGAAATCAGCGAGCGGAGATAGAATTTTTCACGCACTATCTTCGCATAGGACTCAACGTTCTGTACCGACGGCACAGCCTGAGCCAGCTGATAGAGGTAGGTTTTACCTGCCGCATCGTCGTAAACGCCTTCCTTTTTAAGGCGTTCAAGCACGACAAGCGGGTCAATGGGCTGAGCGTTTGCATCGAGCATTACGGCAGTAGTGAAAATAGCCTTGTGCTGCGGCATATAAAAATGCTCCGCCTTCAGGTGAATAAGCACGGTAGGCATACAGCGAGGGTCCTTGAGTATTGCGCCGAGCACCGCCTGCTCCGCCTCAAGGCTGTAGGGCATATTCATACCGTCGTAATTTGTGGATACATCTGCCACGCTGCATCCCCCTTTCTGATTCGATAGTTAATTATTCGCAAACCTGCACGTAGAGTGAAGCTGTTACGCCGTGGTTGAGCTTTACCGTTACGGGGTAGGTGCCGAAGGACTTGATATCCTCAACATCAACCTTTCTCTTGTCAAGCTCTACACCGAAATCGGCCTTAATCTGTGCGGCAACCTCCTTGGAGGTTACGGAGCCGAAGAGCTTGCCGTTCTGGCCAGCCTTAGCAACAACCTTAACTGTCTTGCCTTCAATTTTAGCGGCTGATGCCTTTGCGGCGGCCGTTTCTGTTTCAATGCGGTATTTCTCCGCCTGCTCCTTGTTTTTAAGCTCGGACATAGCCTGAGCGTTTGCTTCGGAAGCAAGGTTCTTGGGGAAGAGGAAGTTTCTTGCATAGCCGTCGGAAACGTTTACAAGCTCGCCCTTCTTGCCAAGTGACTTTACATCCTGCTTGAGAACAACTTTCATTATATAATTCTGCCTTTCTTTGGGTAATTAACCGGGCACCGCCGAAAATTCAGGGTGCAAAGATTATATTTCTTACTTTGTGCCGAATATTCTGTCGCCTGCATCGCCGAGACCGGGCACGATGTAGCCGTGGTCGTTGAGGCAATCGTCAAGTGCGGCGATATAAACCTCTACGTCGGGGTGTGCCTTTGTGAGCGCCTCAACACCCTCGGGTGCGGCAATAAGGCACATAAACTTGATATCCTTGGGGCCTCTCTTCTTAATCTGAGAGATAGCATCTATAGCCGAGCCGCCCGTAGCAAGCATCGGGTCAACAACTATAACCTCACGCTGCTCAATATCGGCAGGGAGCTTGCAGTAATACTCAACGGGCTGAAGAGTGTCGGGGTCACGGTAAAGACCGATGTGACCTACTCTTGCGTTGGGAACAAGGGTAAGCACGCCGTCCACCATACCGAGGCCTGCACGCAGAATCGGCACGAAGGCAAGCTTCTTGCCGGCGATAACCTTGGTGTGTGCCGTTGCGAGAGGAGTCTGAACGTCCTTATCAGTAAGGGGGAGGTCACGTGTTGCCTCGTAGCACATAAGCATTGCTATTTCGCTTACGAGCTCACGGAACTGCTTGGAGGTGGTTTTAACGTCTCTCAACACGGAAACCTTATGCTGAATAAGCGGATGATCCATTACGTGTACTGCCATTACTTTATCCTCCTGTTTTTGTATTTTCAGTTGTTTTCTTCAATCTCTGTGATAAGACCTACTCTGCGTGCGTGTCTGCCGCCCTCAAACTCTGTTTCGAGGAAGGTGTCAACCATCATACAGGCAAGGCCTGCGCCGATAACTCTGCCGCCCATTGCAAGAATGTTGGCATCGTTATGAAGTCTTGTATAGTGTGCACTGAAGCAGTCTGGACAGCAGGCACAGCGGATTCCCTTCACCTTGTTTGCGGCAATGGAAATACCGACACCGGTACCGCAACAGAGAATGCCTCTTTCGCACTCGCCGCTGACGATTGCATCAGCAACCTGCTTGGCTATAATCGGGTAGTCTATAGCTTCACCCGTATACGAGCCGTAATCCTTATACTCAACACCCTTTTCGTCAAGGTGTTTTTTAATACTTTCCTTGAGTTCGTAGCCGCCGTGGTCTGCACCTAAAGCTATCATTGGTTTTCGCTCCTTTTCTTTTTAAGCTCTCTCTCCGCTTGCGGTACACGCAGATAAACGGGCTTAAGGGCATCCGCCTCAATAAGCTCACCGACGTGTTCCGCCGCAAGCGCAACACCCACAGCACGCTGATAACGCACGTTTACGGGGGCAAGAGAAACACCGTCACAAACAGTTTTCAAATAATTATAACACAACTCGGCACCGTCGCCAAGTATTATTACATCTTTTTTTATATCTTTTTTTGCATTTTCTATCAATTC
Organism: Clostridia bacterium; assembly: GCA_017521365.1. Taxonomy (GTDB): domain Bacteria; phylum Bacillota; class Clostridia; order Oscillospirales; family Acutalibacteraceae; genus UBA8612. Next base: position 1,101 of record JAFXCT010000056.1, on the reverse strand, counting down.
GGGCAGGTCAGCTATCATAACCGCCTTGTCCTCGCACAGTCTTGTGATTCTTTCACCGCAGTCAAACACGGCGGTATACACCTGCGAGCAACGGGCATCCATAACACACAGGGCTATACATTCCGCCCCGAGAAGGTTATACGCCATAGCTTCAAGAGTGGAAATTCCGATGCATTTTTTGCCGCCGAAGCAAAGCCCCTTTACCGCCGCAACGCCGATACGTATACCCGTAAAAGAGCCCGGGCCGTTTGCAATTGCAACAGCGTCTACATCTGCAACGGTTGTATTTGCCGTTCTGAGGCAGGCTTCAGCCATAGGCAGAAGGGTCTGCGAATGGGTGAGCCCTGCGTTTACAAAATTTTCGGCAACAATTTTACCGTCAACACTCACAGCCGCACCTGCGCTGACCGCAGAGCTTTCAAGCGCCAATATTTTCAAGCCGCTCATCCCCCTCTATCTCAATAATTCTAACTTCATCCGTTTCTCCCTTGGTGATATTTATGAAAAACGAATTTTCGGGCAGTACGTTTTCAATATTTTCGCTCCACTCGACGGCAAGCACCGCATCATCCTCAAGATATTCAAAATATCCCGTGGTACAAAGATCGTCCCACCCGTCGATACGGTACATATCAAAGTGGCACAGCATCGGCGAGCCGTGGTAGACGTTTACAATCGCAAAGGTAGGGCTGCTGACATCGGCAACAATACCCATACCCTCGGCAAGTCCCCTTGTGAAGGCTGTTTTGCCCACACCCAAACCGCCGAAGTAGGCAACAACGTCACCCCGACGAAGCACTCTGCCGAGCTTCTGTCCGAGCAATTCGGTTTCGTATGTACTTTTCGTAGTGAAAACCTTTTTCAAAATATCACCTTATGCATAATTTCTGCCTTATCTATGGAATTATAACATAAAACTTTGAAGATATAAAGGGGTGTTTTAAATTTATTTGTCGGCTTGATAAATTACGGTTTGTCGAGATGTTCTCGAGCGTAAAAGCGATTGTCAATAGCTCCCTTTCAAGGGAGCTGTCACGAAGTGACTGAGGGTTGCTTGTTGAAAACTTAATCAACATAAAATTTTCAATCCTCCGTCTTTTG
>JAFXCT010000055.1 GCA_017521365.1 Clostridia bacterium | reverse complement strand
GCGGTATTGTTTCTGCCGCCCGAAATGATAAAGTCTGCAACGCCTGATTCTGCACGGATTGTGGGGACAAACGCATCCTCAACAACCTCACCTGTAAAGGCGGTAAGCTTCATAGGCTTAAGTGCGCTGTCCTCACGGACACGCATAACATTTTCGTCAGTATCTTCCGTGCCTATACCCCAGGGCAGGAGTATCATATCAATTCTGATGCTGTCGCCGGGCATAAAGGTGATTTTCTTTGCGTCAAGGGTAAGGCTGCCGCTCGTTTTTTCTTCGTTTGCGTTAAGTCTTACAGCAAAGGGAATATCCTGCTTTGTGCCGTTCATAACGATTTCGCTGTTTTTAATCACCATTGCAAAGTTACAGCCAAAGTAGTTATCAATTTCGTGTTCCGTATCTTCTGTTGCATCGTAGAAGCCCCAGTACGGACAATCGCTACCAAGGGTATAATAGGTATCGGCAAGCACGTCTGCATTTGTGTTTGCAATATTGTTTTCAGCATCAAGGTAGCCGAACTTATTATAGTCAAGGAAACGGCCGTCGAAATAGAACAAATCAAAATCGCGCTTGAAATTATTGAAGGTTATTTCACGGTTAAACTTAACGTCAAGGGTGTAATAGGTTCTGTTTTCGTCCGTCTGCGGGAATTCAACGTGGCGAAGTGAATAGGTGTATGAGCCGCAGTCAGAAACATATTCATTTGTAATATCGCTGTAAAGCGGACCTGTGCTGTCAATTTCACAGCCGGTATATTCACTCAAAACCGTTTCAGTAGGTATTATGCCTAATGCTTTTTTATCATAGGTCATAAAATTGAGAACACCGACGGAATTGAACTGCGGCTGAGTGGACCACATCTTGCCGCTGCGTGTACGGAAATCAGGCAGCAGCCAGCCGTCCTTATTGCCGACAAAGTAAGGTGCGATACAGTTGGATTCCGTTGTACCTGTTGAAAGGTGATAATAGGAAACGTGGAACTCAATAGAGGACAACTGCTTGAGCGGATTGTGACCCCAGTTCTGGTAGAGGTTAAGGAGCGTGAAGCTGATTTCCTCATTTGCCTTTACGCTTACGGGGAAAAAGCTGTCGCCGTACTGGTAGTCCTTTACGCTGTAGAAGGGCTCGCCGCCGTCGCCCTGGAAGTTCTTACATACCTGAACGTTGATAGGAACAAGTGTGTTCGTATCGTCAAGGATTGCACCCGCCTCAAGGCAGCCGTTATTACCCCTTGAACGGATGTAAATTTCTCTGTCACTGTCAGCACCCGTTACGGTAATGGGCGCACGGTACTGAAGCTGGGGGTTAGCGTAAGCCGTATTGAAATCCGTGCCGTCAATACGCAGGGTGTAAGCACCCGTAAGCGCATCGTAGCCGAGATACTTTGCATTTGAATTGCCTGCAGCAACGGTTACGGTAAGCGGATTTTTTTCTTCATAGTTTTTCTTTGCTACGCCTTCAAAGCTGTGAGTATCGTCAGTATAAATTCTGAAGCCGAAGGTTACGTTATTGAGGCCGTGGCCGCCTGTTTCGTCGAACTTGTTGATGCCGGTACCCGCAGTATAGTTTGCATACTGTCTGATGTAGTATGTATCGCCAAACTGCTCAACAACGGTTTCCTTTGTCGAACCGTCATTCGGTACAATAAAGCCGACAACGCCTACACCATCAATATCGAAAGCTGCATATTCAACGCTTGAAAAGTCGATATTGATTAAATCGTCGTGCACACCGTTTTTATCCTTAACCTCAACTGCCTTTACGGTGTTTGCATCAAGCGTGATTTCGCTGCCGAAGGCTTCCAGGTCGGTTGTAGCTTCGCTTGCAAACAGAGCATACTGTGCGTAAAGCCTGTCGCCGTAAACGTGGTAGGTCTTATCAACCTTAAAGAAGTTTTCAGCCGCACCGTAATCACGCACATGACACTCGTAATAATACTCGCCAAGACGGATGGTGTTTATTCTGCCCTCGTCCTTTGAGGTGGAAAAATAGCTTCTCAGGCCGTCCTGCTCATAGAAGCTGTCAAAGCTGTCGGCAATATAAGCCTTGCCGTCTTTGTCGGTAAGAGTTGCGCTGTTGACATTGCCGAGTGTGTGTGTAAGCACCGCAGCAGCGTTTGCCATTGCGTAGGCAGAGCGCTCAGCGTCCGTATAATAAGCGTCAACCTGACTTGCTACAGACGAAGCGAACTTGATTGAGTCGGCAAGCGTTGTGTCGCCGGTAATATCGTTTACAAGCTGTGTTTCTTCTTTTTCAGGCTTTTCGGGCTCAACATAGTCGCCGTAGCTGACATTGAGCACAAGCATCTGCAGAAAAGAAAGAATAACAGCAAAGATTTTTTTGAAAAATTCTACCATATATTTTTCCTCTTTTCTATTAATTATAGTTTATATTTACCAATAAACCGCTTTCATTTTACCACTTTTGTATCAAAATGTAAAGGACACTTTTCGCAAAAAAAGTGTCCTTATTCGCTGATAAGAATTATGCTATACCGAGCTTGCGTGCCATTTCTGCCGTTTTGAGTTCAAGCAGCTTGGAAACACCCTTTTCCTGCATTGTTACGCCGTAGAGGACATCTGCCTCCTCCATTGTACCTCTGCGGTGGGTGATGAGGATGAACTGCGTGTTGCCCGTCATACGGCGTGCATACTGCGCATAGCGTGCAACGTTAACCTCGTCAAGCGCCGCCTCAACCTCGTCAAAGAAGCAGAACGGTGCAGGCGAAACCTTGAGAATTGCGAACAGAAGCGCAATTGCGGAAAGTCCCTTTTCACCGCCAGAGAGTAGGTCAATGTTCTGAACGTTCTTTCCGGGGGGCTGTACCTTGATTTCAATGGGACATTCAAGCACGTTGTGCTCGTCCTCAAGTATAAGCTCTGCCTTACCGCCGTCAAACAGCTCGGAGAAGGTTTCGCCGAAGTAGCGGTTGATTTTTGCAAACTGCTCACGGAACTGAACAGCCATTTTTGAGGTGAGCTCTGCAATAAGCTTTTCGAGCTCCGTTTTGGATTTTTCAATATCGGCTATCTGTGTGCTCATAAATTCGTATCTTTCCGATACTTCCTTATATTCGTCAATAGCCGCAACGTTTACGTTGCCGAGTGCACGGATTTTGTTTTTGAGCTCCTGCAGGTGGCGCTTTGCCTCGGCAGGGTCGCCCAAATCAATTTCAAGTGCCTGTGCTTCGCTCTGTGTGAGCTGGTATTCGTCGTAGAGCTTGGAAACGGTGTCATCGTGTTCCTTTTCCATAACGCCCTTACGCTCTTCAAGCCTTGCAACCTCGCCGCCGAGTTTTTCACGGTCGGCCGATTTTGCACGCTCCTCAACACGAAGCTGTGCAGCCCTTGCGTCCAGCTCATTTTTCTTTTCAATCAGCTTGGCAACGTCCTCCTTGGACTCCTTGCCCTTGCTGCGGAGAGTCTGTGCCTGCTGCTCAAGAACGGTGATATTGTCCTTTATATCGCAGTTTTTCTGCGCAATTTCGCCGATTTCACGGTTGAGGTCCTCCATACGGATGCCCTGATTTACCATACGGTGGCGAAGCAGAGCAACGGCCTCCATCTTTGCCTGCACGTCCTTCTGTGCGGCAAGAATGTCGAGCTTTGCACGGTTTTCTTCCCTTTGAAGCTCCGTTTCGTCCTCACCCAATTTTGCACGTGAGGAATTGCTCTTTTCGATTTCGAGCCTAAGAGCCTCGTTATGCTCCTCAAGCTCCTTGGCTCTTGCGCTTGCTTGCTCAACGGTTTTGGCAAGAGCGGCAAGTCTTTCGTCTGCACTAACCTTTTCTTCGGCAAGCTCGTCAATTGAGCGCTGAGTATCCTCAAGCTTTTCAATAACGAGTGTCAGGTCGCTCTCGCAGCGGATAACGTCCTCCTGCGCACGGGTGTAGTCCGCCTGCGTACCTGCAAGGTCTGCCCTGCAGGCGGAAAGGTCGGCAAGAAGCTCCTTATTGGAAATCTGCTTCTGCTCAAGCTCACCGTTTAATTTAACGCACTCTGCGTTGAGGCGTTCAATTTCGTTTGCACGGCTTAAGATGCCGGCATTCTGCGTTCTGGAGCCGCCCGTCATTGAGCCGCCGGGGTTTACAACCTGACCGTCAAGAGTGACGATTTTAAGGCGGTGGGAATATTTCTTGGCTATCATAATGGCGCAGTCCATATCCTCGACAACAACCGTTCTGCCAAGAAGTGAAGATATAATTTCGTTATACTTTCTGTCACAGCCGACAAGCTCGCTTGCAACCGCAACGTAGCCGTAGCAATCGTCAAGTCCCTTTTCGTCAAGGCCTCTGCCCTTTACCGCAGTAAGCGGAAGGAAGGTTGCACGGCCGGATTTATTATCTTTCAGGAAGTTGATTGCCTTTTTAGCATCGGTTTCGGTCTGTGTGACTATATTCTGGAGTGCCGCACCGAGGGCGGTTTCAATTGCAACGGAATATTCCTCGTCAACGCTGATAAGCTGTGAAAGCACGCCGTCAATTCCTCGGAGTGTGCCTCGCTTGACCTCACGCATAACAGCCTTTACCGAGCCCGAATAGCCCTCCATATTTTTCTCTAAATCATCGAGCATTCTTGCCCTTGAACGTCTGCGGTCAATTTCAAGGCCGAGTGCGTCAATTTCCTTTTTCAAATCCTCTGCCTTTTGGGTACGGGACTCGACTTTAAGCTCGTAGCCCCTTACGGCGTTGCCCGTTGAAACAACGAGTGCCTTTGCCTCATTCAGCTTATCCTCGCAGAGCTTCTTCTTTTCTTCAAGCTGCATTTTGGCATCGTTACGGGATGCAACTATATCGTCTATGGTTTCAAGACGGGAGGTGATTTCCTCAACCGAAGATTTTGCCGTTGAAATTTCAACACGGCAGTCGCCGATTTTTACGGCATACTGTGAAATCTCCTCGGAAAGAGCGGCAATTTTTTCAACGAAAGCCCTGCTCTGCTCACGCAGACCCTCAATTTTCTCCGCCGCCTCGGCAAGCTGTGCTCTCTTTTGCTTTTCCGCATTTTTGAGAAGCTCAACCGTCTTCATCGTTTCGGTAATTTCATCGTCAAGATTCTGCTTTGATTCAACGGCAATTTCCATATCACGGGTGATACGGGCAATTGCCTCGTTGTTGTGCTCGATTGAGTTGAGTTCAACGGCAATCTGCGCATCAATCTGTGCCGCCTGCTCCTCAATGCTGGAAGCACCAAGGCGGATATCGTCAATCTGCACGGTGATTTCACGGCTGTTTTCCATAGCCGTTTCCATTTCTTCAACAATTTTTTCAAGCTCCGCCTCAACAGCCTCATACTGTGCAACGGCTGTGTCAAGCTTGTCCGTATGGGCCTTCAACTGCTCACGGACCTTATCTATCGTATAGAGCCACAGACCGATTTCAAGCCCCTTGCGTTCTTCGGCAAGGACAAGGAATTTCTGTGCCTTTTCACTCTGTATTTTAAGAGGGCCTACTCTGTCCTCAAGCTCGGTGAGAATGTCACGCAGACGAATCATATTTTCCTCTGCCTGGTCAAGCTTGCGGTTGGCATCGTTTCTGCGGTAACGGTAGGCGGAAATGCCCGCCGCCTCCTCGAGCATATCACGGCGCTGACTGGATTTGGAGGAAACCATATCCGCAACCCTGCCCTGGCTGACCATTGAATAGCCGTCACGGCCAAGGCCCGTATCCATAAACATTTCGTTTACGTCCTTGAGTCGGCAGGTTTCGCCGTTGAGCATATATTCACTTTCGCCCGAGCGGTAGTAGCGGCGTGTAACGGAAACCTCGTCCTTGTCGCTTTTGAGCGCACGGTCGGTATTATCAAGCCTTAAGGTAACCTCGGCAAAGCCCTGTGCACGGCGCACGCCGGTACCGCTGAAGATGACGTCCTCCATCTTCGAGCCGCGCAGATTCTTGGTTGACTGCTCACCGAGCACCCAACGCACGGCATCGGAAATATTGCTTTTACCCGAGCCGTTGGGACCGACAACAGAGGTTATACCCTGCCCGAATTCGAGCACGGTTTTGTCGGGGAACGACTTAAAGCCCTGCATTTCAAGTGATTTCAAAAACATTTCGTCACAATCCTTATAGTCAATTCGTGTGGTTTTATATCGTTGCTTCCTCTGACCTTGCAGCAGTAGCCCTGCTCAGCCAGACGGAGAATATTTTTCTTTTTCTGTCCCGTCGCCTTGGAAATTTCGCACGGCGAAACGGTTATTTCATAGCTGCCCTTCGGTTTGCCCTCAAGAGCAGAAAGCATTTTTCTGTAGTAAATCTCACCCTCGCAAAGCTCACGCAGGGCAGGGTGATAGGCACCTGCAAGGTAGTCACGCTCAACGTCGCTCTGTGCGTGTAAACCCACACGGATAACGCTGATTGAGTTTTCCTCAAACATCTGCAAAAGGGTGGCAGCAAGCTGCACGCTCTGCTGTAAATCGGGCGGAGCATATTCGCCGCTTTCGTACTTTTCGCCGAGCAGAGTATTTTTGAGCACAACCGTCGGATAAATCCTGACCGTGTCCGGCTTAAGGGCAATAAACTCCTTGGCGGTATTTACGCTGTCCGTATCATCCGAGCCCCAAAGCCCCGTCATCATCTGCAGGCCGAGCTCAAAGCCGTGTTTTTTTATAAGCCTTGCGGCTTTTCTGACATCCTCTGCCGTGTGACCTCTTTTATTGAGAGCAAGCACGCTATCGTCCATACTCTGTGCGCCCAGCTCAATTGCACGCACACCGTATTTTTTCAGCAAGTAAAGAATTTCATCATCAATAAAATCGGGTCGGGTGGAAATTCTTATTCCGCCGTTTAAAAAGCCGTTATTTATGTATTCCTGTGCCGCCTCGAGCAGAGATACCATATAGCCCTTTTCTATTGCGGTAAAGCTGCCGCCGAAGAAGGCAAGCTGAACCTCCGCTTGCTCACAGCCGCCCTTTAAAGCAGTTTCGCAGGCATCTATTACGTCCTGCGGTGCAGGCTGCTTCGTGCGGCCCGAAATGGCACGCTGATTACAAAAGCTGCACTGATTGGGGCAGCCGCTGTGCGGAACAAAAACCGCTATGTTGACGTGCCTCATTATTCTATTCCCATAAGCTTAAGGGCTTCGCCTGCCGCCGCCTGCTCCGCAAGCTTTTTGCTGTGGCCGCTGCCCCTGCCTATACAGTTGGAGTTGAGATGAATTTCCACCTCAAAAATTTTGTCGTGTGCAGGACCGCTCTCACCCACAAGCACGTATTCGAGCCTTTCCTCGGGGTTGCGCTGAATAATCTCCTGCAGAACGGTTTTATAGTCCTTAAAAGCCGACTCATTCTTATGC
>JAFXCT010000054.1 GCA_017521365.1 Clostridia bacterium | reverse complement strand
GTTGAAACGGCGTATGAAAATTACATTGTCGGTACACCAAACGCCTTTGAGTGCGTTAAAATACTTACAGAGCTTGAAATGTTCAGTATGATTGAACGCCTTCACCTTGACCCGAAGGCGGCACCGGCTGTTAAAACTCACGAGCCGAAGGAAAAGTATGTATGCACGGAGTGTGACAATGTTTCGGCACTTACAGCCGCAGTAAAAAAAGACGGCAAGGCATATTTCACGCTTGAAAAGCAGGGTGACGAGGTTACGGGAATATACGTGCAAAACGGCAACGAAACCGCTCACCTTTCTGCACTCAACCTCTGCTTTATGAGCCTTGTTGAAGATATTTTCGAGGATGAAGCCGTTGCAAAGATAACCGACGATTCAAAGGCCGCCTTTGCATTTGCAAAGGAAAACGGAATTGAGCTGAAAAACGTCACATTTGACGCACAGCTTGCAGGGTATATTTTAAATCCGTCCTCAAACGATTATTCCGCTTCAAGGCTTGCAATGGAATACGGTGTGGAATTACCTGCCGATGAGGACGAAAAATCCCCTGCCGTTGCCTGCTGGCTGTTAAACGGAATTGAAGAGAAGCTGAATGAAAAATTAAAAGAAAACGGACAGCTTGAGCTTCTTCATAATATTGAAATTCCGCTTGCCCGTGTGCTTGCCGATATGGAGGCGACAGGCTTTGAGGTTGACCGAAGCGGCATAGCCGAATTCGGCAAGGCGCTTGAGGAAGACATAAACAAAATTACGCAGGAAATATACGACGAGGTCGGTTACGAATTCAACCTCAACTCCCCCAAGCAGTTGGGCGAAGCGCTTTTTGAAAAGCTGGGGCTTCCCGCAAAGAAAAAGACAAAAAGCGGTTATTCCACCAACGCAGAACAGCTTGAAAAGCTCGCTCCCGACTACCCCGTTGTTGCAAAAATTCTTGAATACCGCACGTGGGCAAAGCTTAAATCCACCTACTGCGAGGGACTTATTAAGGCTATCGAGAGCGACGGCAGAATACGCTCAACGCTTAATCAGACCGAAACCCGCACGGGTAGAATTTCATCGACAGAGCCTAATTTACAGAATATTCCTGTCAGAACAGAGCTCGGCAGAGAGATGAGAAAATTCTTCCGTGCAAAGGCAGGCTCAGTGCTTATTGACGCCGACTATTCGCAGATTGAGCTTCGTGTGCTTGCCGACATTGCGGATGACAAAACAATGATTGAAGCCTTTAATTCGGGTGACGATATTCACACTATCACCGCTTCGCAGGTATTCAATATGCCGCTGAATATGGTAACTCCGCTTATGCGAAGCCGTGCAAAGGCTGTAAACTTCGGCATTGTTTACGGTATCGGTGCTTTCTCGCTTGCGCAGAATATCGGCGTTACAAGGGCAGAGGCCGATGCCTATGTCAAGGGCTATCTTAACCACTACTCGGGCGTTGACAGTTATATGAAAGAGATAGTCGAAACCGCAAAGGAAACGGGTTACGTCAAAACCCTTTTCAACCGCCGCAGATACCTGCCCGAGCTCAACAATTCAAACGGTATGCTTCGTGCCTTTGGCGAAAGAGTTGCCCGCAATATGCCAATTCAGGGCACGGCGGCAGATATAATCAAAATAGCTATGGTAAGAGTTTACGACAGGCTTAAAGCCGAAAAGCTGAAAGCAAAGCTGATAATGCAGGTGCACGACGAGCTTATAATCGAAGCACCCGAAAACGAAGCAGAAACAGTAAAAGCAATACTCAAGGAAGAAATGGAAAGCGCTGTAACGCTCAAGGTTAAAATGCTTGCCGATGTAAGCGTTGGAAAGACCTGGTACGATGCGAAAGGATAAATAAAAATGGAACTTGAACTTATTACGAAACAAAGCTACTCAGCCGCAAAGGAGCTTATTGAAAAAGCAGGCTTAAAGCCCGGTCAGGTGCTCCTCATAGGCTGTTCAACAAGTGAGGTGCAGGGCTTTGACCTTGGCTCACATTCGGGCCCTGAAATTGGCAAAGCCATACTCGACGGCATACTTCCTGCAGCGAAAGAAAAGGGAATATTTCTTGCCGCACAGTGCTGTGAGCATATCAACCGTGCCGTAATTCTTGAAGAAGCGGCAATGGAAAAGTATAACCTCTCGCAGGTAAACGCCGTACCCCAGCCCAAGGCAGGCGGCTCGTTTGCAACCGCTCTTTACGGTGCACTTGAAAGCCCCGTTGCTGTTGAGGACTTAAAGGCGCACGCAGGAATTGATATAGGCGGCGTACTTATCGGCATGCACTTGAAAGAGGTTGCCGTACCCGTACGCCTTGAAACGAGAAAAATCGGCGAAGCAATTATTATTGCGGCACGCACAAGGCCGAAATTCACGGGCGGCGAAAGAGCCGTTTACAACGACGAATTGAGATAAACAAAATGAAAGTAATTTTTGTCTGCACGGGCAACACCTGCCGAAGTCCTTTGGCAGAAGGTTTATTCAAGGATAAACTTAAAAAACTTAATATAACGGACATTGAGGTATCAAGCGCAGGTCTTGCCGCCTTTGCAGGTGACGAGGTATCAAAAAATTCCGTAAACGCCGCTAAAAATTACGGTGTTGACATATCTGAGCACAGAGCAAGACCGTTAAGTCCTTACGAGCTTGAAGACAGCCTTATTTTCTGCCTGGGTGCTTCACATTACAATGCACTTTTGCCTTACGTTGATAAAGAGAGGTTATTTATACTCGGAAACGGTATAAGCGACCCTTACGGCAGCACGCAGGAAATATACGACCGCTGTGCCGAAGAAATCAACAAAGCGCTTGACGGTGCTTTAAAAGCCGTCATTAGTTTAGGCACGGCAATTGTGCCTATGGAAGAAAAGCATATTGCAGACATTGCAGAAATAGAAAGGCTGTGCTTTTCCCTGCCGTGGAGTGAAAATGCGCTGAGAGATGAACTCACAAACGAAAATGCACATTTTCTTACGGCGCTTACCTTCGGCAGAGTTTCGGGCTACATCGGCATTATTGAGATATGCGGCGAGGCTGACATTACAAACGTTGCCGTACACCCCGATTTGAGGCGTTTCGGTATCGGCAAGAAGCTGCTTGATACAGCCGAAAACGAAGCTGTTCAGAGAAGCTGTGAAAGCATAACGCTTGAAGTCAGAGAAAGTAATACGGCTGCGATAAGCCTTTATTCGTCAAGCGGCTACGAAGCCGTAGGCATCAGAAAAAACTTTTATGAAAAGCCGACGGAAAACGCCGTGCTTATGACAAAAAGAATTAACGGAGATAAAATATGAAAATACTTGCAATCGAATCCTCCTGCGACGAAACTGCGGCAGCGGTAGTCGAGGACGGACGAAAGGTTTTATCGAGCATTATCGCCTCACAGGTTGATGCACACATAGTTTACGGCGGTGTTGTGCCCGAAATTGCTTCCCGTATGCACGCAGAAGCCATAAGCGGCGTTGTAAATCAGGCACTTGAAAAGGCTGAATGTACTATTGACGATATTGAGGCTGTTGCGGTGACATATGCACCGGGGCTTATAGGCGCACTGCTTATCGGCGTAAATTTTGCAAAGGGTCTTTCGCTTTCAAGCGGTCTGCCCCTTGTGCCCGTACACCATCTGCGCTCACACATTGCCGCCAACTACATAACCCACCCCGAATTGGAGCCGCCGTTTCTTTCTCTCGTTGTTTCGGGCGGACACAGCCACATTGTAAACGTTAAAAGCTACACGGAGTTTGAAATTATCGGCAGGACTATGGATGATGCCGCAGGCGAATGTATGGACAAGGCGGCACGTGCCCTCGGTCTGCCATACCCGGGCGGACTTAACCTTGACAGAGAAGCTAAAAACGGCAACCCCAAGGCTTACAAATTCCCCCGCCCCAAGGTTGACGGAAGCGAAATGAATTTCAGCTTTTCCGGTCTTAAAACATCTGCAGTAAATGCAATTCATAACGCAAAGCAGAAGGGCGAAGAAATCAATATAGCGGATTTCGGCGCTTCTTATATCCACGCTGTCGTCGGCTGTCTGACGGCAAATATGAAAAAGGCAATTGAGAAAACGGGCGCAAAAAAAATTGTTCTTGCAGGCGGTGTTTCAGCCAACTCCGTGCTTAGGAGTGAGTTTGAAAATTTGTGCAGGGAAATGAATGTTGAGCTGTATTATCCTGAGCTGAAGCTCTGCGGTGACAACGCCGCAATGGTTGGCGCACAGGGCTATTTTGAGTATATTTCGGGCAGAAAAGCCGATTTAAACCTCAATGCTTACGCCACAATGCCCATCGACAAGGCAGATTTCTGAAAAGCCCGCACCTTTACACCACATCATTTTGTGCTTTTGTGAAAAACAAAACCAAATATTGAAATTGCTCGGGTCAGCTTGTAAAGTTATAGGCTTTACAGGTTGACCCGAAAAAATATATTTTTTTACCCTATTGACATATATTCATCCCTTGCATCTTACACAAAATTTATCGGTTTTCTGTTGCAATTTACACAGTTTTTTCTAAACCGCAAAAAATATACAGCCTGTTTTTACTGCAAAATCGGAATATGCAATGATTTGTGTATAAATTCGGACACAATTCAAAAATCCGGACATTATAAAGCTGTTTTTTGTGAAAAGCGGTGTAAAGTTATTCATATTACAAATGTGGAAAAACGTGTGAATAATGTGAAAATCTCGCCACTATTATTATTTTATGGAATAATAGTGGCTGTTTTTGTCAAGTTTTTTACTTTCCACTGTGAAAAACACCCGTTTTCGGCAAAAAAATATCCCTCTGAATATACAGCTGTATATTCAGAGGGAGTCGGTCATATTTTTCAGTTATAACTGTCTTCCGCAATGGTTCTCATAACCGTAATTGCCTCCTGCGGGTCGTCTGCGCCGAAGACGGCACTGCCTGCAACAAAGACGTTTGCACCGGCTGAAGCTGCAACGGCAATGGTCTTATCGCTGATTCCGCCATCAACCTGAAGGTGTACGGAAAGGTTTTTAGCTTTACACTCCTGCTTAATCTCGGTAAGCTTCGGGCAGGTATCGCCCATAAACGACTGACCGCCGAAGCCCGGCTCAACCGTCATAACAAGCACCATTTCGGTTTTTTCGAGGTACGGAAATACGGCAGAAGCCGGAGTGTTGGGCTTAATTGCAAGACCTGCCTTACAGCCGAGTGAATGAATAAGGTCGAGCGTTGCGCCTATATCGCTGTCGCACTCGGTGTGGAAGGTAATTATATCTGCACCTGCCTTGACAAAATCCTCAACATATCTGTGGGGCTCGCTTATCATAAGGTGAACGTCAAAAACAAGGTTAGTTCTTTTGCGAAGTGCCTTTACTATCGGTGCGCCGAGCGTGATATTGGGCACAAAGTGACCGTCCATAACGTCAATATGAAGCCAGTCGGCACCGCAGCTTTCCATTCGCTGTGCCTCTTCGCCCAGACGTGAAAAATCGCTTGCAAGAATTGACGGAGAAATAAGCATATCCATAATTTTTCTTGACCTTTCTGTTCTTTACTGATTACATTTTAACTTATATATAAAAAAATATCAATATTTTGCAAAAAAGTATTTGCAAAGTTGCAATTTTAAATTATAATATACTTTAAAGAAAAATAAATCAAAAAAAATATACTATATTAAAGATGTGTTTGCAAATGAAATTCAAGGAAAACAGCCAAAAAAATATGCGTTTGCTCAAACGCTTTATGCCCTACCTTTTACGGCACAAAAAGGAAATCGTGCTCGACTGGGTCTGCGCTTCGCTGACAACAGTTTGTGAGCTGGCATTGCCGCTTATAGTCGGTCAGATTACAGACGATGCGGTTAACGACGTTTCAACCCTTACCGTACAGAGGATATTCGGCGTTGCCGTGTTTTACATATTTCTGCGTATAGTCGATGCGGTTGCCAACTACTATATGACCTGCGGCGGCCACGTTATGGGCTCAAAAATTGAAACCGAAATGCGTAACGACCTTTTCGGACATTTGCAGGGGCTCTCCTTCTCCTTCTTCGACAATACCAAGGTCGGTCAGCTTATGTCAAGGCTTACGAGCGACCTGTTTGACGTTACGGAATTTGCACACCACTTTCCCGAAGAAATACTCATAGCTATAATAAAGGTAATCGGCTGCTTCGTTATTTTTGCAAGAATGAACATCTGGTTCACGCTGATTATTTTTGCAATGTTCCCGCTTGTGCTTGTAATGACAAAGCGAAACAGACAGAAAATGCGTGAAACTTTCAAGGATTCACGCCATCAGATAGGCGAAATCAACGCCATTACGGAGGACAGCCTGCTTGGTATCAGAGTTGTCCAGTCCTACGGCAATGAGCCGATTGAAAAGAAAAAGTTTGACAAGGGTGCCCAGAAATTTCTCAAGCTCAAGAGAGCATCCTATAAATATATGGCAAACTTCCACACGACTGTACGCCTTTTCGACGGACTTATGTATGTTATAGTTCTCACGGGCGGTGCACTTTTCCTGCGCGTGGGTCAGATTACAGCAGGTAACCTTTCCACCTATCTGCTTATGGTATCAACGCTTATGGGCACAATCCGCCGTATTGTTGAATTCAGCGAGCAGTTCTCCCGTGGTATGACGGGTATTGAACGCTTTGACGAGGTTATATCCGAGCTCAGCGAAATCCGTGACACGGAAAACGCAAAGGAGCTTGAAGCTGTCAAGGGCGAAATTGCCTTTAACGACGTTACCTTTGCCTACAGCGGCACGGACAGCAATGTTCTGACAAACATCAGCTTCACCGCTAAAGCAGGCGAAAGCGTTGCGGTTGTCGGCCCTTCGGGCGGCGGTAAAACAACGCTGTGCAACCTTATCCCCCGTTTTTATGAGGTTAGCGGCGGTGAAATTACCATTGACGGCGAAAACATAAAGGATTTCACCCTCAGGTCGCTTCGCTCGCACATCGGTGTCGTTCAGCAGGACGTATATATGTTTTCGGGCACGGTTAAGGAAAACATTGCCTACGGCAAGCCGGAAGCCACGGATGAGGATATTATTGAAGCGGCTAAAAACGCAGGTGCACACGAATTCATCACACAGCTTCCCGACGGATATGACACCTACGTCGGTGAAAGAGGCGTCAAGCTTTCGGGCGGCCAGAAGCAGAGAATATCCATTGCCCGTGTTTTCCTTAAAGACCCCGAAATTCTCATACTTGACGAAGCAACAAGTGCACTCGACAACGAGAGCGAAAGACTTGTTCAGCAATCGCTTGAACGCCTGGCTAAAGGCAGGACAACGGTTACAATTGCCCACAGACTTACTACCATACGCAACGCTTCTCACATACTCGTGCTTACCGAGGACGGTATAACCGAGCAGGGCAGCCACGCTGAGCTTATTGAAAAAGGCGGAATATATGCAGATATGTACGCACTTTATTCCGTTTAATATAACAATTTAATGGAGGTATAAGATATGCTTAAAAACATTTCACCCATCCTTTCACCCGAGCTTCTCAAAATCCTTATGGAAATGGGCCACGGTGACGAAATCGTAATCGGCGACGGCAACTTCCCTGCCGCTTCCGTAGCACAGCGCCTTGTCCGCCTTGACGGCCACGGTGTACCCGAGGTGCTTGACGCTATTCTCAAGCTCTTCCCGCTTGACACCTACGTTGAAAGCCCCGTTGCACTTATGGACAACGGCGACGCCGCAAACGAGCCCCCCATCTGGACGGATTACAGAAACATCGTCAAGGATAACGAGGGCGAAAAGAGCTTTGAGCTTGTTGAGCGTTTCGCTTTCTATGACAGAGCAAAGAAGGCCTACGCTGTTGTTGCAACGGGCGAAACGGCCATTTACGCCAACATCATTCTCAAAAAAGGTGTTGTTATCTGATGAAAAAGGTACTTGCTATTGACTTTGGCGCTTCAAGCGGCCGTGCAATTATCGGCAGCTTTGACGGCGAAAAGATTACTCTTGAAGAAATACACCGCTTTTCCAATGACCCCGTAAGCGTAAACGGCACAACCTACTGGGATGTGCTTCGACTCTTCCACGAAATCAAGCAGGGTCTTATCAAATCAAAGGGCTGCGGTGAGATTTCGTCTATCGGTATTGACACGTGGGGCGTTGACTTCGGCCTGCTTGACGAGCACGGCGACCTGCTCGAAAACCCGATTCACTACCGTGACACACGAACCGTCGGTATGATTGAGGAGGCGTTCAAGTCTATCCCCAAGGATAAGCTCTACGGCTTGACGGGCATCCAGTTTATGGAGCTGAACACCGTATTCCAGCTTCTCTCGCTTGCTAAAAAAAGGCCCTATCTGCTCGAAAAGGCAGATAAGCTCCTGTTTATGCCCGACCTTTTCGGCTATATGCTCACGGGTAAAAAAACAACGGAATATTCAATTGCAACCACCTCACAGCTCGTTGACATCAACACTAAAAAATGGTGCGGTGAGATTTTTGATAAGCTTAATATTCCGCAGAATATTATGTGCGACATTGTTGAAAGCGGTACTGTTCTCGGCGAGCTTTCGGATTACGTTTGCGAGGAATGCGGCCTTGACAAGATTAAGGTTATTTCCGTTTGCGGTCACGACACACAGAGCGCAATTACCGCTGTGCCCTGCCCCGACAAGCAGTTTGCATTTATCAGCTCGGGCACCTGGTCGCTTTTCGGCACAGAGCTTGACGAGCCTATCGTAAACGAGCAGACACTCGAAATCAATGTCACAAACGAAGGCGGCTACGGCAAATCGACAGGCTTCCTCAAAAACATTATCGGTCTGTGGCTGATTCAGGAAAGCAGAAGGCAGTTTGCCCGTGACGGCAAGCAGTACAGCTATGCTGACCTTGAGCGTGAAGCTCTTGCGGCAAAGCCATTCAGCTGCTTTATCGACCCGGATGCACCCGAGTTTGTTCCCCACGGCAATATCCCCGAAAGAATCAGGGAATTCTGCCGCAAGACAAACCAGTATGTGCCCGAAACAGTCGGCGAAATTATGCGCTGTATTTACGAGAGCCTTGCAATGAAGTATAAGCTCACGTTTGAAAAGCTTTGCGAGTGCACAAAGCGTGATTACGAGGTTATCAACGTAATCGGCGGCGGCACAAAGGACACGCTTCTCTGCCAGCTTACGGCTAACGCCTGCAACCGCCCTGTTACCGCAGGCCCGATTGAGGCAACGGTGCTCGGCAACATTGCCGTACAGCTTATGGCAAGCGGCGAAATTAAGTCCATTAAAGAGGCAAGAGAAATTATTGCACGCAGCG
>JAFXCT010000053.1 GCA_017521365.1 Clostridia bacterium | reverse complement strand
TTTTACTCGATTTCTATGCCGACTGGTGCGGTCCGTGCAGAACGCTTATGCCCGTAATTGAGCAGATTTCGCAGGAAAATCCCGATATTCTGGTCGGTAAAATCAACATTGACAGTGAGCCTGAGCTTGCTCAAAAATTCGGCGTGATGACAATTCCGTCACTCTTCGTTATCAAAAACGGCGCCGTTGTTTCAAGCTCCGTCGGTGTCAAGCCCAAAAGAGCAATACTTGAAATGGTGAAATAACCCGCATAAAAAAACAATGTCATTCTCAGGCGAAGCCGAAGACTCTTAATGTGTAAAAGATTCTTCACTACGTTCAGAATGACATTTTTTTATTTGATATTCAGTTTACTATGGGGCGAACTCAGCTTTTATATCGGTTTCGTCACGTACGCTTTGCCGAGCTTTTCCGGAATTTTTGCTGCACAGTTTTCCGCTTTTTCTTTCGTATCAAAAACACCGAAAACGGTGGGACCGCTGCCGCTCATACAGCAGGCAAGACAGCCGCACTCACGCATAATCGCCTTGATATCCGCTCTTTGCGGAACTTCGACGAACTGCTCAAAAACGTTGCCTACGTTTTCCATCATTCCCGAAAAATCGCCGTTTGCGGCGGCGTGGAGCATAGCCGTACAATCGGGGTGGCGGATATTTTCGCACGAATCGAAGGCGGCAAAAGCCTCCTTGGTGGAAACGCCTGCCTCGGGCTTAACGAGAACGATATAACAGTCGGGGAGCTTTGGCAGGGGCGAGAGCACCTGGCCGATATCCTGCGCAAGCATAGTGCCGCCGCAGATACAGAAGGGCACATCTGCACCGAGCTTAACACCGATTCGGCAAAGCTCTTCGTCGGAAAGATTGGTTCCGCAAAGAGTATTCAGCGCTTTTAATACAGCCGCCGCATCCGCACTTCCGCCGGCAAGACCTGCCTCAAACGGAATGTTTTTGGTCAGCTTTATATCCGCACCGAAATTCAGATTATTGGCTTCAAAAAATTTTACCGCCGCTTTGTAGGCAATGTTTTTTTCGTCCGTCGGCAGAGCCTTTTCGCTGCACTCAAGCGTGTTTTTTCCGTCGTCACGCAAGCTCACCTCTACCTCGTCGCAAAGGTCAACGCTCTGCATAACCATAAAAAGGCTGTGGTAGCCGTTGGGCAGTAATTTTATTATGTCGAGTAAAAGATTGATTTTTGCAGGAGCGTTTAACTTTATTGTGTTCATCGATTTCCCTCCCGTAGCTGTATTGAGTGCAGAATGCAAAGTGCAAAATTAAGGGTCGCTTCGCTCCGATTATATAATTCGGGTGCGGGTGTCCCGCCCACAACTTTGCATTTATCATTTTGCATTTTGCATTGATTACGGTTTATCGGCAAAGCCGTTAAACTGTAATCTTAACCATAACCGGCTTATGCTTCTCATAGTACGTCACGTACTCGAAGCCGGCAGCTTTCGCAATTGCAAAGCCCTCGTTTATGCCTGCGCCGACGTGCTCTGTGAAGTGTGCATCCGAGCCGATGGTGATATATTCACCGCCAAGCTCCTTGAAGCGGCGCACGTAGTCAACAGTCGGCATAGTTACGCCGATTTTCTGCCTGAGACCGCTTGTGTTGATTTCGAGAGCCTTTCCGTTGGCAATAACCGTTTTAAAAATTTCGTCAACGATACCGTCATACTTTTTAAGGTCAACCTTGATGCCGTAGTTGCCCATAATATAGCGCAGGGGATAGGTCAGGTGGGCAAGCGTGTCAAAGCCGTTCCACTTTGCAAGCAGGAGCATTTCCTCAAAATATTTGTCGAGCAGGCCGTAAACCTCGTCAAGGGTCATATTGGTGTAGTCAAGCTCGCAAAAATCGGGAGTTTTACGCAGATTGTGAATTGAGCCGATGATAAAATCGTACTCGTATTTTTCGAGTGATTTCTTTGTCAGCTCAGGCTCGTATGTACCCTGGCCGACCTCAATGCCGACGAGCACTTTTATTTTGTCGGCAAAGGCGGCCTGTGCCGAGGTAACGTCCTCATAGCTTGTGACCTGTCTTTCGCCGAGCCTGTGCTCCTCGAAAAAATCCACGTCAAAATGGTCTGTAAAAGTAATAACGGAAAGACCTGCGTTTACTGCGGCTTCGCACATTTCGGCGGCGGAATAGTGGCCGTCAAACGAGCTGACCGTGTGAGTGTGAAGGTCGATAAGATTTTTGTAAGCCATTGGTATCACCTTTTATTATCGGAATATTTTTACTAATATATTGTAACACAAAAACCTAAAATGTAAATAATTTTTGATTTGATTGACATAGGTTTTTTAAAATATTAAAATAGAATAAAAGGAGGTTGGTTTTATGAAAAGCATAAAGCCCGGCAGAGGTCCCTCGATGATGGGCGGAGTTATCGGCATATTCGTTGCTCTTTTCGGCGTTTTCTGGACGGTTATGGCTGTTTCAAGCGGAGCAGGCTTTATGGGCATTTTCGGCCTGATTTTCGTGGCGATTGCCGTTGTCAACACAGTTTACAATTTCAAAAACGCCACGGGCAAAAACCGTTACTCACAGTACGACATAACCGACGAAACCGAGGAGCCCGACCCGTTCAACGAGCGCTTCGGCGGCAGCGGCTTTGAGCGTTGGTCAGCCGAAGAAGAAACCTCCGGCAGCCGCTTCTGCCCCTACTGCGGTGCAAAAGCAAAGGAAGATTTTGAATTCTGCAACAAATGCGGCAAGAGATTGCCGTAAAATAAAGTGAGGTAATATTCTATGAAAAAGCTCTTAGCATTATCTCTGGCTCTTGTTTTCATTTTTCAGGGCGTGCTTTCCGCCGCCGCCTTTGACGACAAGTCGCTCACGCAGGAAGAATGGAATGCGCTTTACGCCGAGCTTCGCGACGAAAACACGCTGCCCATGCTCTGCGTAGGTGCAGACGAAACTCAGCTTAACATCTGCTGGCACGCCGCCAAAGACAAGGCTGTGCCGAAGGTTATGCTTGCAAAGGACGAGGCAATGACGGATGCAACCGTTTTCGAGGGCGAAACCACACCCGCCGAAAACGAGGAGCAGCTCGTCTGCCGTGTGACAATGACAGGCATTGAAGAAAAAACAACCTACTATTACAAGTGGTATTCCGAAAACGGCTGGAGCGAAGCTTACAAATACGAGAGCAAGAGCTTTGACAGCTACAAGATGCTCGTTGTAGGCGATATTCAGATAGGCGGCCAGTCAACGGACAACCCCGAGGAGCAGTCACGCATAGGCTACGTATGGCAGAATGTGCTTGACGAAGCGCTTACGAAAAATCCCGACATCAGCTTCCTTTTGTCCCCCGGTGACAACACCTCAACGGGCAAGGCCGCTGACGAATGGCAGACACTTCTTATGCCCGAATACACACGGAGCCTGCCTCTTGCGCTTGCAATCGGCAACCACGACAAAAAGGGCTTTACATACGACTACTACACCCATATGCCCAACGAATTTTTCGGCCGGTATTTCGAGGGTCTGGACAGAGATTTCTGGTTCCGCTACGGTGACGTGCTCTACCTTGTTTTCGATGCAACCTCGGGCTCTGCCGCCGACCACAGAGCGATGGCAAAGGAAGCCGTTGAAGCCAACCCCGACGCAAAGTGGCGCATAGGTGTTATGCACCAGGCTCTTTACGCCCCCGGTGTTGCAATGCTTGAGCCCGAAACGAACATACTTCTCAACGCCGTATTCCAGCCGATATACGAAATGTACGACCTCGACATCGTTTTCACGGGCCACACCCATATGCAGGGCCGCTCAAACTTTATCAGCGACGGTCTTGTTGTCGGCAAAGCTGAAAGCGGCCGGACATACACCGACCCCAACGGCATAGTTTACGTAAACGTCAACGCCTGCTGTGACCAGGGCACTCTCGGCGAAGAGCTCGGCTACCTGTGGCCGTACACGGCTTATTCCTTCATTGAAGGCGACGTTACAACCTATTCAACCGTTGAATTCACCGACAGCACGCTGACACTCAAAACCTTCCGAGGCGATAACAGCGAGCTTCTTGACAGCCTCACCATCGAAAAAACAAAGGATTTCAACGACGGCACACTGCGTGTCGGCATACGTTCATTCTTCTACAAAATCATCGAGCTTCTCGGCCTTGCGTATATGAGAATTGATGCAATAGTTGTTGAAATGAGAGGCGGACATTTTTAAGTAAAAATAAAGTCAAATTTCCAATTATATGTTTTTTTTGTTGACTTTTCCGTTTTTACGGTGGTATAATGTACACGCTTAATTTTATTTTAAGGAGGCTGTTTCATGAACCCTATTTCCATGGCAATTGAAGCTATACAGAACTTCAGCCTGGCCGACACAATGAGCCAGATAAGTGCTGCTATAGCAAACCTCAATTTCATCCACTGGTTCGACCTTTACAACATGAGCTGGGATGAAATCGCAGCACTCGCTGCAGGCGACTCCACATTCTCGTTAACCACATTCGGCCAGTATTGCGCACAGTATTCCGCTGTTATGACAAACTGGGCATACACCCTCGCTGCTCTTTGCAGTATCGTTATCCTTCTCGTTAAGCGTAACAAGAAGTGGTACTGGTACACCTTCTTTGCAATTGTTGCTGTTATGAGCGTTACCTCCGTTGGTATGCACACAGCTGACTACGGCGAGTTTGCACCCGGCCTTATCACAACAAAGCTTCTTGCAAGCTACGTTGATATGTCCTTTACCGAATTGATGGCCTGGTCCGGTGTTCTCTGCTTTACTTTCGAGCTTTACGAGGACAACCCGAAGCTCCGCAACAAGATCTGTACCGCAGTAACAATCTGGGCTGCTATTGTCCTTCTTGTTCTCACCTTCGAAGTATTCATCCAGCACAACCGTCCTCTCTGGATCGGCGGCAGAGATGAATTCGGCGTTCCCTACGATATGGGCGGCGACCACGGCGGTCTTTCACTTGCTGAGCTTGGCTGCTTCATCACCTGCGTACCTCTTATCGGTGTTGTTGCTACAAGATTCAGAAAGATTCCCAAGAACGAAATCGGTCTTGTTATCCTTCTTCTTGCTTCCTTCGCAATTGCTTTCGTTATCACATCCATCTGGGGCGACAACGAAATCAACTCAATTGCTCTTGGTAACTTCCAGGGTCACTCACTCTGGCACCTGCTCACCGCAATCGGTACCTTCGTTGCCGTTGTATGGGTTGACAACAGAACAGAAAACCACAACAAGCAGAAGGAAATTGACGCAGCCGTTGCCAAGGCTCTTGAAGAGTACAAGGCAAAGGAAAAGGTTGCTAAGTAATTTTTCTTAAAAAGCTACATAAACCGTCTCACCAATCGGTGAGACGGTTTTTTGTATTATAAATAATAAAAGATTTGACAAATAATAAAAAGAGTTATATTATTGATTATGTATAATTGGGTAAATATACAATTTGCCTTTACAGAAATAATTCCAATCCAAAGGTGGTTTTTATATGACAGAACGTTATGAATCCGCAAAGAAAATTTACGCTGAAATCGGCATTGACACCGAAAAGGTGCTTGAAAAGCTGGACAGCGTTAAGGTTTCGCTTCACTGCTGGCAGGGCGACGATGTTTCGGGCTTTGAAAGCAGCGGTGAGCTTTCGGGCGGTATACAGGCTACGGGCAACTACCCCGGCAAGGCTCGCAACGCCGAAGAGCTTATGGCTGACCTTGACAAGGCTCTTTCACTTATGCCCGGCGCACACAAGATAAATCTCCACGCAACATATGCTATTATGGACGGCGAAAAGGTAAGCCGCGACAAGCTTGAGCCCAAGCATTTTGCAAAGTGGGTTGAGTTTGCAAAGGAAAGAGGCTTAGGTCTTGACATCAACCCCACTCTTTTCTCCCATCCCCTTGCCGCAGACGGTCTGACTCTTTCACATCCCGACGAGAAAATCCGCCGCTTCTGGATTGACCACTGCAAGGCAATGCGTAAAATCGGCGAATACTTCGGCAGAGAGCTCGGCGTTACCTGCGTGAACAACATCTGGATTCCCGACGGCTACAAGGACGTACCTGCTGACCGTATCGGCCCGAGAAAGAGGCTTATGGACTCGCTCGATGAAATTCTTTCCGAGCACATTGACCCGCGGTACCTTGTTGACACGGTTGAGTCCAAGGTTTTCGGCATCGGCGTTGAGTCCTATACTGTCGGCTCGCACGAATTCTATATGAACTACGCCGCAACAAGAGGCTGTGTCTGCCTGCTTGACAACGGCCATTACCACCCGACAGAGGTTGTTTCCGATAAAATTCCCTCTATGCTCCTCTACAGCGACAAGGTTGCGCTTCACGTTACGAGAGGTGTGCGCTGGGACAGCGACCACGTTGTAACCTTTGACGATGAGCTCAAGGAAATCGCAAAGGAAATTGTCCGCTGTGATGCGCTTGACAGAGTGCTTATCGGCCTTGACTACTTCGACGCAAGCATCAACCGTGTTGCCGCCTGGATTATCGGCGCACGCAATATGAGAAAGGCTCTGCTCAATGCAATGCTCATTCCCCACGCACAGCTCAAAGCTCTTCAGGACAGCGGCGATTTCACAAGTCTGCTTGCAATGAACGAGGAAATGAAGTTCTATCCTGTTGCAGACGTCTGGGAAGAATACTGCGCACGCAAGGGCGTTCCCGCAAGAGAAGGCTGGCTCGCCGAAATCAAGCAGTATGAAAAAAACGTTCTTTCAAAGAGGGGTTAAGCGATGCCCACCGTCAGAGAAATTTACGAATATATAAATTCCTTTGCCCCGTTTGAAACGCAGGAGAGCTGGGACAACAGCGGTCTTCTTCTCGGCGACCCCGACAGGCAGGTAAACACCGTTGCCATTATGCTTGATGCGACGAAGGAAACTGTTGAAGCTGCAAAGGCAAGCGGTGCTGATATGATAGTCACCCACCACCCCGTAATTTTTTCGCCGCTGAAAAAAATCACGGCGGGCAGCGTGGTCTACGAGCTGCTCACAAGCGGTATTTCCGCCATCAGCGCACACACCTGCTGGGATTCGGCCGACGGCGGCGTAAACGACACTCTTGCCAAGCTGCTCGGCTTTAAAAACGTTCAGCCGTTTGAGCTTGAAGGCACTGCAATGGCACGGATTGCCGAGGTTGAGCCGATGACGGGCGAGGAGTTGGCACTTCTTGTTAAGGAAAAGCTCGGCTGTCACCTGCGCCTTGCCGATTCGGGCAAACCGATAACCAAGGTTGCCCTTTGCGGCGGCTCGGCAAGCTCGCTTGTTTACGAGGCAATCGGCAAGGCAGATGCCTTCATTACGGGCGATTCGTCGCACCACGTTTTCCTTGATGCGGCTGACAGCGGTATGACGGTAATTGCCGCAGGACACTTTGAAACGGAAAACCCGTCGATGACGCCGCTTACCGAAAAATTAAAAGAAAAATTTACGGACGTTGACTTTGTTCTTATCGAACAGAAAAATCCCGTTAAATATTACTGATTATTAACAAACCGAAAGGACTTGTAAAAATGCTTGATATTAAAGTAATCCGTGAAAATCCCCAGCGTGTAAAGGACGCTATGAAAACCCGTAACAAGGATATGGACGCACTTGTTGACGAGGTGCTTGCAATAGACGTGAAGCGCCGTGAAATCACAGCGAAGAACGACCTTCTCAAGCAGGAACAGAATGCCGCAAGCAAGGATATCCCCCGAATCAAGAAAGAGGGCGGCGATATCTCCGCAATTATGGCAAGAATGAACGAAATCAAGGAAGAGGTCAAGAAGGGTGACGCTGAGGTTGCACAGCTTGAGGAACAGCAGCAGAAGATAATGTATGAGTTCCCCAACATTCCCAGCGATAAAACTCCCATCGGCAAGGACGACAGCGAAAACGTTGAAATCCGCCGCTGGGGTGAGCCTAAGCAATTCGGTTTTGAGCCAAAGGCACACTGGGATTTGGGCGCAGACCTTGATATTCTTGACCCCGAAACAGCCGCAAAGGTTACGGGCGCACGCTTCCACTTCTACAAGGCTGCAGGCGCAAAGCTTGAGCGCTCAATCATCAACTTCTTCCTCAACACACATACAGAACACGGCTACACGGAAATTTTCCCGCCCTTTATGGTTAACCGTGCTTCAATGACAGGCACAGGCCAGCTTCCCAAGTTTGAAGAGGATGCTTTCAGACTTGAGAGAGAGGACTACTTCCTCATTCCCACAGCCGAGGTTCCCGTTACGAATATGCACCGCAACGAAATTCTTGACGGCGAAAAGCTGCCCATCAAATACTGTGCATACTCCGCTTGCTTCCGTGCAGAGGCAGGCAGCGCAGGCCGTGACACAAGAGGCCTTATCCGTCAGCACCAGTTCAACAAGGTTGAGCTTGTTAAGTTTGTTGACCCCGAAACCTCTTACGACGAGCTTGAATCTCTCACAAACGATGCAGAGCGTGTGCTCCGGCTTCTCGGTCTGCCTCACAGAGTTGTTGCGCTCAGCTCAGGCGATATCGGCTTCTCTTCTGCAAAGACCTATGACGTAGAAGTATGGATGCCCTCCTACAACCGCTACGTTGAAATTTCCTCCTGCTCCAACTTTGAGGATTTCCAGGCACGCAGAGCGGCTATCCGCTTCAAGAAAACACCCAAGGACAAGGCACAGCTTGTTCACACCCTCAACGGCTCGGGTGTTGCAATCGGCAGAACGGTTGCCGCTATTCTTGAAAACTACCAGAACGAGGACGGCTCAATCACCGTTCCCGAGGTACTCCGTCCGTATATGGGCTGTGACATCATAAAATAAATGCAAAACGCAAAGTGCAAAATGTAAAATTAAAGGTCGCTTCGCTCCGATTTTAATTTTATTTTAACATTTCTTTAGTTTTGTCTTTGAAATTTTTCACTATCATCTGTTATACAAACCCACTTCAACCTACAGAAGGTAACAGGAATGAGTAACAACAATAATACTCAACTGAATAAAGACATAAATCTTCTTGTCACGGTGGACAAAAAGTACGTTGAGCCCTTGTGTGTTATGCTCTCCTCATACGGTGAGAGCAACAGGGGTGTTAAAACCAACCTCTTTATTGCCCACTCATCACTCGGCGAAGAGGAGCTGACACGGATTCGTGAACACGCCGACAAGTACGGCATTGCCGTGCACAGCATTTTCATTACCGAAAACTGGTTTGAAAACACACCCGTGCTTGCCCGCTTGCCGCAGGAATCGTTTTACCGCATTATGGCGTTCCACTATCTGCCCGAGGAGCTTGACCGCTGTCTTTACCTCGACCCGGATATAATTATCCGCCGACCGCTCACCGAATTTTACAGCCAGCGGCTTGACGATAATTATATTGCCGCCGCAAGCCACACGCACCGCCTTATTAATTTAGCAAACAACATAAGGCTCGGCACTCAGGACAACACGCTCTATTTCAATTCGGGCGTACTGCTGATGAATCTTGCGGCAATCCGCCGTGATTTCACTTTAAAAAAGGTGCTTGACACGCTTGAAGCAACCATACAGCGCCTGTGGCTCGGCGACCAGGATTTGACGAACATACTCTTCTGCGGAAAAATCAAGCTTATTGACGAAAAAATTTACAACCTCGACGAGCGTGTTTTCGCCCGCACAAAAAAAGAGTTCACGCTTGACGATGTTGCCGAAAAAACGGCAATCATCCACTACAACGGCAGACATAAGCCGTGGCTGAAGGGTTACAAGGGCGTGCTTGACAGGTTTTACCCCGAGGTGAAGAACAAGGGGCCTGCACCCGTGGGTAAATGGAAGGCTCAGCTTAAAGCAATTCACGGCATAGTCCGCCCCAACAACCGCCAGAAGATACTTATTCTCGGTGTTCTTGCCGTAATCACCGCCTGCATACTTTGCTGGGTTTTCCTCGGCCGCGAGGTTGTAAAGGTAATCGGCGACCCCGTACTGCTTCGCAACTGGCTGGACCAATTCGGCCCGTATGACGAGCTTGTTTTCATTATCATACGAAGCGTTCAGACGATGATTAAAATTATTCCCGCTGAGCCTCTTGAAATCGGCTCGGGCTACGCGTGGGGCGCTGGACTCGGTATGCTCTACTGCCTTATCGGTAACTTTATCGGCACGCTGATAATTCTTGCGCTGACAAGGCGCTTCGGCAGAGCGTTTGTCGAATGCTTCCTGCCGGCGAACAATTTACAGCTCATATCTCTTTTCAAAAATTCGGACAAAACCTATGCCCTGCTGTTTTTCTTCTACCTCATACCGGGCTCGCCGAAGGACGGCCTGACCTACCTTGTGGGTATGATGAACGTCAAGGTTGTGCCGTTTCTTGTGCTCACCTTTATTGCCAGAATTCCGTCGGTGCTCTCATCAACCCTGTGCGGCTCAACGCTTGCGGAAAAGCAGTATCTCATTTCTGCGCTGATTTTCCTTGCAACGCTCGTGCTCGCACTTATAGGCGGATTTATCTACAAAAAATATACGGATAAAAAACTGAAAAAATAAGGACTGATTTCAATGGCTGATTTGCTTAACGAACTTTTCTGTCCTCTTGAATTGACGGGCATTGCCGCTTCACTTACCGAAGCACTCGGCGTAGAAGCACCGAAGCAGGCTGAGCCTGCGCTTGAAATAATGAAAAATTTTACACACGGCAAAAATATTGACCGTGTGCTGATGTATAACCCCGACGCTGTGGCACTCTGGCTTTTCGGAAAGTACACCGATATTTTTGAGCCCGTAATGCTCAACACACAGCTCACCCTGCCGCTTAAAACGGTTATGCCCAGCGTTACACCCGTCTGCTTTGCAACAATGTACACGGGTGTCACCCCCGACACACACGGTATCAAGGCATACCGCAAGCCCGTTGTAAAAACGGACAGTGTTTTTGATGCGCTCATCCGTGCAGGCAAAAAGCCCTGCATCGTTTCCACGGGTGAGGACAGTATGTCAAAAATCTTCCTCGAAAGGGAAATGGATTACTTTATCGTCAGCACCCCCGACGAAGCCAACGCCAAGGCGGTTGAGCTGATAAAAGAGGATAAGTACGACCTTATCTGCGTTTACAACGGCAACTATGACGGCGTAATGCACAAGGTCAGCCCCGAGGGCAAAGAGGCAATTGAGGCGCTTCGGCATAACTCGGCGGCATTTAAATTGCTTGCAGATGCTGTCAGAGAAAACTGGAAAAGCCACACCACGCTTATCGGCTATGCGCCCGACCACGGCTGCCACGAAATTGACGGCGAATCGGGCGGACACGGGCTTGAAATGCCCGAGGATATGAACATTATTCACTTTTACGGAGTAATATAAGGCGCAATGAAAGCTTACGACATCGCAATAATCGGCGCAGGTGCAAGCGGACTTGCGGCGGCGATTGAGGCAAAGAGGACAGCCCCTAAAAAATCGGTTGCTGTTTTTGAGCATCTGCCGAGAGTCGGCAAAAAGATACTCGCAACGGGCAACGGCCGCTGTAACCTCGGCAACCTGAACGCCGACACGCACGCTTACACAAACCGCAGTTTTGCACGGCACGCCTTAACCGAATATAACGCAGAAAGCCTGATTGATTTTTTTGAATCAATGGGGCTTTTTACCCGTGCAGACAGCGAGGGCAGGCTTTATCCGCTGAGCAATACTGCCGCAAGCGTGCTTGATGCACTGCGCTTTGAGTGCGAAAAACTCGGCGTTGAATTTTTCTGCGATTACAAAGTAAATCAGTTAAAAAAAGAGAACAACATTTTCATCATAAATTCACAGTATTCCGCCAAAACCGTAATCGTTGCCTGCGGCGGAAAGTCCTCGCCCTCACAGGGCAGTGACGGCAGCGGATATCCGCTCCTTAAATATTTAGGCCACAGTATAACACCGCTCTCGCCTGCGCTTGTGCAGCTTGTTACCGACACGGCAAAGATAAAATCACTCAAGGGCGTGCGTGCCTCGGCAAGGCTCACGCTTTCCACGGGCGGCGAGGCAAAGGGCGAAATTCTTTTCACCGATTACGGCGTTTCGGGCATTGCGGCAATGGATTTAAGCCGCTTTGTCTGCCCCGATAAAAAGGCTATCCTTACAATAGACCTTCTTCCCGATTTTGATGTGAAAAAGGCAAAATCGGCCGTTTTTGCCGCCGCAAAGCACAATCCCGGCCTTAGCTGCGAATACCTGCTCGGCGGTCTTGTGCCCAAGGCACTCGGCACGGCGGTAATTAAATCTGCCCTCGGCTTCCTGCCGAAAACCGCAAAGGAAATCAGCGAAGAAAGCGCAAAAAAAATCGCCCTAGAGCTCAAGGGCTTCACCCTCACGCTCAAAGGCACAAAAAGCTTCAATGATGCACAGATTACAAAAGGCGGTGCTGACGTAAAACAGTTTGACGCACACACAATGATGTCGAAAACAGTTGCCAACCTGTACGCCTGCGGTGAAATTCTGGACGTTGACGGCGCCTGCGGCGGCTTTAACCTCGCTTGGGCTTTTGCCAGCGGCAGACTCGCCGGCAAAAACGCCGCAACCGCTTGACATTAACCTGTTAATTTAATATAATAAACTCTGTTGTCGGGGTGTAGCTTTCTGACAACATAAATTCGGGGTGTAGCGCAGTTGGTAGCGCGCCTGCTTTGGGAGCGTGTCGGGCGTTTAATGCCCAGAAAAACAAAAAGCCTCAAAGCCCCTGTATTCATGCGGGTTTCGGGCATTCATAAAAATCAAAAAATCGGTCAAAAATCGTTTTGACCACAGTTTATCCCACAATTGAGAAAAATTTAATAAATATCCGGGTGTGGCGCAGCTGGGAGCGCGGGTGGTTTGGGACCATCAGGCCGCAGGTTCGATCCCTGTCACTCGGACCAAAAAACCTCTGGAATCGCTTGATTCCAGAGGTTTTTATTATTTAGATTTGTGAAAACTCTTATTCACCAAGATGATGAACTTGCCCAAGAAATTGAGGATATCCGTTTTCGATTGTAATCAACTCTTTCAAATCATCTACCGAGATAAACCCTATATGATTCTTGCAATTCACCGTGTAAATTTGAATATATTCATTCGTCATAGAGTCAACATACTGTAAACCGAATGAAATACGTGATACATGTTGTGCATCGTTTAAGTAAAATTTTAGCTGCAGCTTTTCTTTATCCCCAACTTTTAATAGTTTTTGATAGGACTCTCCTCCTACATTTTTGTTTAGCTTAAGCACAAGCGTATTAGCAAAGCTATTTCCTATGTTTTCAAGCAGTACATCCATAATAACCACATTACTTTTGTCGATTTCATAAAAACGGCCTGGCACTTCAATTAAGTTTTCATCTGCCACTTCTTCCACTTTTGAAATTTCTGCTTTATCTAAATTGATATTAATGAAAGGCATATGTTCTACTCTGTTTTTAGTGAGATCTGAATTGCGGTAATACCTTATTGTCAAGTAAACACCCAAAAAAGATAATAATCCAGAGATAATTCCCCCAATTATTCCACCCCAATATGAAGGTAAAGAGCTTGTCCAGGTCTCTAAATCTTCCACGCAATTCTTTTGTAATAAGTTTAGAAATCCAATGGAACACAGAATAACAACTATTAGTGCAATAACACCAATTATAATATTCCTTAACAAATGATTTCTTTTTGGTTTGACAATTTGCCCAAATCGTTCTTCAATAAAAAATATCCCTTGTTTTTTCACTACCTTCTCCTCGTTTCTTATACAGCTTAAACTTGCTAAGCACGTTAAGTTTTTTCTTTGTTTACTGCGGATCAATATTTGAACATTCCGTTTCTTCCCCTACGGGTTCTTCTTGTTCGATAGCAACATTTGCCTTATATACATATCCTTTTATTTCATCTCCGGTTTCGGGATCTGTGTATACAATCTCATAATAGTACGGAACTTCGTTTACAATAGTTATATTTTGATCAACATCAATATTAATTACAACATTGGAAGTGGCTGTTGCTTCTTCATACATGTTTGATTTCTTAGTCAACACCCCACTCACCCAATCTCCTATCACCCCGGATGCTATGTTAATTATAATTGCCAACAACATTTGTATAAGTACGAATGCAAGAACCGGATGACGATTCTGCCATTCTAGGAACTTTGATTTTACCGCATCTTCGGAATCACCTGAAACCATAATTTCATGAATACTCTCGTCGAGTTCTTCACGAATATCCTCGGTTAGCAAATCACTAGTTTCATCTTGATTGAAATCATCATATGTGGACAGTGTTTCAGATATCCAATTCCAATCTATAGTGGGCATTTTCCATGCGTCATCTATTATAGGCAAGATTCTTTCCATCGTAGGAATTAAGTCTATCGTTTTAGGAATTTGGACGCCTGCAAGCACTGATTGCATGGATGACACACTTGCTAATAAACTCGCAGCCGTATCCATTGGAACGATACTTTTCAAAACAGATTGATAGGATTTAACTGCTGCAACAGCACCTGCCATATTATGCATATATGAAAAATCCCGGCTAATCCTATTCCATGTTTCAAATGCGGATGTCATATTTCGAATGATTCTTTGTGTTTCCCAAATAGAGTCGGGCAATTCAAATCCCCATGAATTTTTACTCAAACCATAACCTCCTAGATTATTGCAATCCTCTCAGCTTTCTGTAGAATGTAGATCTCGAATTGATCTTTACTCTCTTCATCGCCTCTTCGACAGTGATAAGACCTTCATCAAGTTCCTTGGCAACTTGACGAAGCGTGTTTTCATCTACTTCTATCGGCTTTCTGCCGGTGTACTTACCCTTCTTCTTGGCTTGCTCAATACCTTCTTGTCGGTTGGTTGCTCGCTCCCGACGGGATATAATTCTTTGCGTTATCATATACGGAACCATTGCGGCACGTGTCATAGCATCAACTAATACTTGACCACTTTGAGTAACCACATCTACTCCACCTGCAACAATGCTAAACATTCCATCTGCGAGACCTGCCGTTGTATCGGCGATAGTTTCTAAGGATTCTACAATAACCTTATCTCCGTATTGAAGACCGGATATTACACCAGATGCAAATTGCTTAACCGTTTCTTCCATACGTCTGCGTTCTACAATTAAATTGTCGTTAGCAGCTCTCATGTTTGTACGAAGAAGCCATTCAAACCGATCATAGTAATCAAGCCCGACAGAATCAAGCAGTTCCCAAAGGTCTTCGCGGCTTTCGGAAGGAGTTCTTTCAGAAATGAATGTTGGAATATAATTCACTCTGTAGTAATCCTTGAGTCTAAGATCCATATCAATACCGGGAATCCCTTGGAATACACTTGCAGGGAGTCCATCTACAATCTCCCAATAAGGACTGATTACATACTGGAAGTTTTCCTCATCAAACTCCTGATAATCAATCTGTGCAACGCTTACCTTGTCGCCGTTCTTCATTACCGCCTTAATAATGCCGGAATTAATATACGAAGGGGTTCCTGCAAGCGGCGTTGTTATTCTGTTTATGGGTTGAAAATCATTTCTTATCGCTTGCATATCCTAACCTCCTTATTTAAGTTTTAGTTTGTTATAAGATTCAAGCAATATTTTTTCAAATCTTTCCTTCAATATCGTTTTATAAAATTCTCTGCGCATATCGCTGATACCTTCAATCGAATCAATCAGTTTATTGATTTTGTTTAAATCAACTCTTTCAGTGATTCTTATAAGTGCATTATTGCACTCTTCAAACGCAAGGCTTGATATAATTTCATAGTAAGAACTTTTCTTACCCTGATACTTTACTTGAGATGTTGGGAATTTGTATATTCTTTGATCGATTTCGGCCTGATCATTGAGAACAGTTTTGATCCTTTCATCTGTATTTAATTGGGGGAATAAACTTGAGCCATTATCAAAGATAGGAGATATACGGTATTTATTATCTTTTTTGATGAAGCCCCAGTTACTTCCGTGACGGTCAAAATTGGCGATCAACGCATCAACAATAAACATATCCCAAAACAGTTCTATCGTTTGTTCAACATCGGTCAGCTTCACGTTGTCGTTAAGCATCTCAATAATATCTTCATAGGAATATTGATATTTTTCTTTATCTTGTTCAAGTGAACTATCGCCAACACCATTGAAAGGGACAAACACCTCATCCTCACCGAGGAAGTCTTTTATTACAACAACATTTTCACCGTTATATAACCCAAGCTGTGTTTCTTGCGTTTCAATTCCAAGCATAGAGAATATGTGGCTGCCAAGAAATTCAGAAACATGATTGAAGCGTAATCCCTCTCTTGAGTTTTTTTGAAACTTAACAAGATATGCGTTTCCATTTATTATAATTGACTTTTTTCGTTCTGCACCGGAATAGAATCTTCCGCCATCAGGATACTTCGAATAATCCTTCATCTCTATCACCTCGCTACTATTATACTCTATATCTCCCCTTGTGTCAATAGGATTAGTTTTAGTTTTGGCACAATATAAACATATATACATTTTATCGCTTTATAAAAATCCTTTTTTCTTTGTTTAATGCTGTCCAAATTTTGGACAACGCAATATAAAATTAAAACGCAATTGCGGAAGCAGAGAACTTCTTCAAGCAAATCTCACATGCGACTTGGATTAAACGAACACCGCCACGGAAATTCCGGGGCGGTGTTCGTTGTGTCAACCTTCTTGCTCGGCGTTCTCGACCTTGAGCCGTTCTTTTTCGGCGGCGATCTCGGCTTTCTTTTCCGCGATCATCTTTGCAAGAAGTTCCTCGCATTCTTCTCGGGTTTTCGCGTAGATGTTGAACTTTTTGCGTGTACCGTTTGGAAGTCTCGGGAAGAAGCTACCTTCCCAAAGATTGTCGTTTATCTGATACAGACATCCGGTGCCGCTCTTTCGTATCTTTCTCGGCACCGGCTCGGGATGGGGCTCTGTGGGTTCACACGGCGCGTTTACGGGCGGTTTTGTCGCATCCTCGGGTGTTTGCTCTACCGCGAGCATCTGCGCGTTTGTGCCGCCGATCTTGCGGTCGATATTCACCGCCGCCTGCATCTGCATGGTATCGGTCATATGGCTGTAAATATCAAGCGTTGTTGCGGCGGAAACATGGCCTATCATCGCAGACAGTGTTTTCACATCCATGCCGTTTTCGAGTGCCATCGTAGCGAAGGTATGACGCAGGTCATGGAAACGCACATGCTTGCATCCCGCCCGTTTGAGGAGAGTTGACAGGATATCACTGACCGAGGTAGGATATCTCGGCACGTCGGGATTTTGCGGCGATGGAAACATCCACTTTGAATTCACCGTTTCCTTGTATTCTTTGAGCACCTCTACCAGCGACGGCGGTAATACTACCGTGCGGATGGAACTTTTAGTCTTGGGTGTAGATATCTCAATTTTTCCGTTCACGGCACACGCCTGGCGGACGATGTGCAATTCTCCTGTGCGGAAGTTGAGGTCATCCCACTGTAATCCCATGATCTCACCTCGGCGCATCCCCGTGCCGAGTTCCAGCAGAAACAGTTCATAATATCCGTCTTCTTTGGCTTGCATCAGGAAACGCTGTAACTCATCCTTTGTCAGCACCTGCATTTCCCGCGCTTTCTTGGGCGGCAATTTACTCCCGATTGCAGGATTGACTCGTATCAGTCCTTCGGCTACCGCTTTTTCAAGTGCCATTCTGCAACTTGCGTGGCAGGCTCGCACCATGCGGTCGGACAGTCCGGGGCCGTATTTCTCAACGTACTGCTTTCGCCCGTTTCGCTTCAGCCGTGCATAGAACTGTTGCAGGTCGTTCTGCGTCAGTTTGTTCAGCGGTATCTTGCCGATGT
Organism: Clostridia bacterium; assembly: GCA_017521365.1. Classification (GTDB taxonomy): domain Bacteria; phylum Bacillota; class Clostridia; order Oscillospirales; family Acutalibacteraceae; genus UBA8612. The sequence goes on along the minus strand of JAFXCT010000053.1, from coordinate 1,212 downwards.
CGGGGATGATGTGGTCGTAGATTCGGTTCTCGTAGTTTTGCTGAGTCAGCGGTCGGATGGCGGGTTTTGAGTAGTTCTCGTACCAGAACTCCATCCAGTCGCCGAACAGCATATCCGGCTTGCACCGCGTGCTCGGCGGTCGGTATTCCTCTTTCAGTTTTTCAAGCTTCTCGGCACACTCGGTCTTGGTGTGAGCGAGGACGTTTTTGGTGATGGGTAAGCCTTTGTCATCGTAGCCGACCACCACTCTGCCTTCCCACCGTCCGTCCTTGCGTTGCCGTAAAGTACCTTTTCCGTTTTGTCTGCGTTTTGCCATTTGTCTCACTCCTTTATAATCAAGTCTTCCATGAATCCGCCGACGATGCCCGACGCTCGCTTTTGCATATCGGTGGTCACATGGGTGTAGGTGTCCAGCGTGAAGCTGGCGTTGGTGTGTCCGAGGATTCGCGACAAGGTCTTTGCATCCACACCGCCCGTCAGCGCGTGGGTGGCGAAGGTGTGACGCAAATCGTGGAAGCGTATCAGCGGTAGTCCCGCTTGCTTCAGCAAGGTTTTCATTCGGTTGTAGGGATACTCGGGATGCATCGCTTCCTCGGATCTGTAGATGTTCGGGAAGATCCATTCGCTCATCGCTGTTTTCTTTCGCTCTCGCAGGATCTCCGCGGTGCTCGGCGGCAAGAGGATGTTGCGCATTCCCGTTTCAGTCTTGGTATCGCCCCAGGTCACACCGCCACCTTTCTTTCTCTTCACCGTCCGCGAGATCTTCAGCCGTCCCGTCGCTTCATCGAAGTCCGACCACCGCAGTCCGCAGATCTCACCGAGGCGAAGTCCCGTGGTCAACTCGGTGTAGAAGAAGTCGCGCCACACCTCGTCCTGCATTGCCACACTCATGAAATTTTCCAGCTGGGCTTCGGTGAGTATCTGCTTGGGCGCATAATTGTTTTTTGGGATGGTGGTGCCGTCGGTGGGGTTCTTGACGATGAGCCGCTCCCTCACCGCCGCGTCCATGGCTTCGTGGAGCATCATGTGAACGCTGCGCACCGTGCTGTCGGCCAGCTCGTGTCCGCGAAGAGGATGCGCCTTACGCCGACCGTCCTTTTTGATCTTGTTATACATTCTCTGCACGTCGGCGGTGGTGATGAACGCCACCGGCTTATCGCCGAGGTAAGGTCTCACGTGCATGCGGATCATCGAAGCGTAGCTGTCCCAGGT
>JAFXCT010000052.1 GCA_017521365.1 Clostridia bacterium | reverse complement strand
CCCCTGCGTGTTTTCCGCTATTTTTCCGCACACTATATTCCCGTAAACCTCGACAGGGATTTCAGCTCCTTCTGCGAAAAATTCGGCGAAGGCTACTGCGGAATAATAATCTGCAAAACGGGCGGTATTTTTTCAATTCCCCACGCCGCCGCTATAGAAAACGACGGCGGCAGAATTTACATCTACAACCGTTTTCCCACCGCCGCAAAACGCTACGAATTCAGCTCCGCAGAATTTGCCGCAAACAAAAAGAACTTTATCGTCGGCTACTATATAAACGCCGCAGAATACAATTGATAAAAGGCTTTACCGTCCTAATGGTAAAGCCTTTTTTATTAATTATACGCACGGCCACTCAAAGCCGTAATTTTCCAAAACCGTTCTGATTTTTTCGTTCTCGTCAGCATCTAAATATATATAGCCTTTAATCACTTTGTCCCTATAGTATATTGTTCCGCAATCATCACAGGCGATACAAAAGGTTTTGCTTCCTATAACCACGGCAACGTTTTCATCAAAGCCGCAGGAAGGCAAGTCAAAAACGCTTATTCGTTTTCCGTCCAGAATTTCCGCTATATCCTCCATATCCTCGCTTGATATTTCAGCGGTGATATTTTTGTCAGCATAAATATATCGGGCAATTGCCGCATCTCTGTTATTGACTTTTACAAACGAAAAATTAAGTATCAGAATTACTGCAAAGGACAAAACCAAAGCGAAAAATAAAACTTTCTTTTTCATTTTCCTGCCTTTCTTGATTATTAATTTATTATTACGCCATCGGCAACAGCACGCGAGAGGTGAACATATCGCCGTCAATGCTGATTTCAAATCTGCCGCCCTGGAGCTCGCACAAATCTCTGGCTATTGAAAGCCCAAGGCCGCTGCCCTCACCCGTTCGGGCGGAATCGCCCCTTACAAAGCGTTCCATAAGCTCGTCGGCGGAAATATTGAGCGGTGCGGCAGAAATATTGCGGAACACAACCGTGCCCATACCGTTTTCCTCGCCTACTGTTACGTAAGCTCTCGTACCGGGCATAGAATACTTCGTAATATTTGAAATAATATTTTCGAGCACTCGGTAGGTTTTCTGTCCGTCTGCAAACACAACGGGTTTTGCGCCGTTGCTGTTAATTATCGGGTCAACGCCGCTTTTTTCAAACGCCGCCGTGTTTTCGCCCACAGCCTGTGCCGCAAGCTCACAAAGGTCAACCTTGGTCGGGTGAAGCTCAATTGCGCCCGTTGAAACACGGGTTGCCTCCGTCAGGTCGTCAATCAGGTGCTTCAATCTCATTGATTTTTCGGTGAGCACCTCGGAGTACTCCTTTACCTCCTCGTTGCCCTGTGTGCTTCGGGCAATCAAATCAGCATAGGTAATAATTGAAGTGAGCGGAGTTTTAAGGTCGTGCGAAACGTTTGTAATAAGCTCCGTTTTCGCCTTCTGCTCCTTTACTGCGGAATCAACCGCCAGCTTCATACCGCTTCGCATAGCGGAAATATCGTTGGCAAAATCGACCATAGACTTGGGCATACTGTTGCAGTCAAACTGCACGTCGAAATCGCCCTGCTGAGTTTTTGCAACCGTTTCACGGATTTTGTCGAGCGACTTTGCGTAGTAGTAGAGCAGCACGAAAAATGCAGCACTTACAAGAAGAAGCACAATTCCGACAAATATGGCGAGTCCGACTTCCCACGACATTGCCGCCATTGTCAGCCAACAAGCTCCCAATATAACAGCGTAAATCGGAACGATTATCAAAAACCTGTGTCTTATACCGTTTTTGAGGTCGGTCTTGTTTGCGGCAAGGCGGTTGGCAAAACGTTTTATAAGCCTTATCGGCAGCAGTATAAACAATCTCTTTACAAACACCTTGCCTGCAATGTTCTGAATAAGCGTAACCAGTCCGTTAATCAGGAAGGAGTAGCAAACAACCGCCGAAGCTGTACAGCCTACACCGCCGAGAGGATAAATCCATTCCCTACGGTCGTAATATTCCAACGTGTACGCCGCACACCAGACGGCAAGGAATCCCATTCCTATTGCCGCAGCGATTGACACAATTAAGTGAATATCACCGGGGATTTTGTTCTGCCAGTTGAGATAAACGGGCTTTTTGCCTGCAAGAAAGAGAATAACCAGAGTGAGAATTACAAGCATTGCCAGCGATATCAAGCCAAGCGCAACATCTCTTTCAAGACCGACTACAGCTTCACGGTATTCGTTTTCAATCCGCCAAAAGGGGTCATTTTCACCGGCACAGCCTAAATCATAGCTCAAGTAAACCGTACACGGTCCTGCCTCAAAAAGGCTTGATGAACCGATAATGTAATCATTATCGCTATACCAATAACCGTAGCGAATAGCAGTAAGAAACTCATAGGTATAGTTGGAGTGTTTAAGAATAATTCCATCCTTCGTCTGCAAAAGGTCGGTTTCGTCCGCATAGTCATAATGTCGCGTTATTGCCTGCGAGGTATCGTTGATTTTTTTGAATTCCTCACCGACGGTTACCGTATCAAAGTTATCGGCAGATGAAACGAACCAATTATTCTCGCCGTAAGCCTTCTGAAATTCTTCGGCGGTTTCAAAGCCGCTGTTGGTGTAAACCTTGCCCGTGGTATTATCCACAAGGAAATATTGAAGTGCACCAAGCGTTGAAATATATGATTTCAGGTATTTATACTCGTTTTTGTAAACATTGAGGTCAAATTCACTGCCGAGATTTCCCTTGGCTTCCTCGCGTAGCCTCTCGTAATTAACACCTACCGTACCGTTCTCATTGAGAACAAAATAATTCGACTCGTCAAACGGATGCTTCTCGCTCGGAGAAATCTGACCGTAGCCCTCGAGCCAGTAGCTCTCGTTATAATTTTCCGAATAATCATTCAACAGCCATTCGTTATAATCATCGGCATATTGCTGATATGCTTTTGCACGGTCCTTGACGTATTCCTCCGCACGCTCTGCGGCCTTTTCTTCAAGGTGCTTTCCAAAAGCCTCGTCCTCAAAAATTGCGCCGTCATTATAGGTTACAAAGGCTCGGCGCAAGGCATAATAAGAAAGACCCACCTCGTAAAGAAAACTGACGGAACGGCGGGTATCTCTTGCGTTTGCTCTGAAATTATCCATACCGTAGAAATAGCCCGCCTGCAAGCCGAAGGAAGCTACACGGCAAACAGCAAAGCCGCTCGTGCAAACACAGACTATGCAAAGCAGAAAACAGATAACGCGAATCAGTTTAAATTTTTTCGATTTTGTATCCAAGTCCCCACACCACCTTAAGATATTTAGGATTTTTCGGGTTAAGCTCAATCTTTTCCCGGATACGCCTGACGTGCACCGTTACGGTTTTGTCAGTCGAATAAGAGGGCTCGTTCCACACCGCCTCGTAAATCTGCGTTGTGGTGAGAATTCTGCCGAGGTTTATCATCAGGTACTCAAGTATTTTGTACTCCGTTGCGGTCAGCTTAACAGGCTCGCCCTCAACCGTAACCTCGTGCGCCCGGGTATCAAGCACAAGCGCACCCGTGACTATACAGCTCTCGGTCGGCACACTTACACCGCCAAGGCTCATAAACCTGCGCACCTGCGATTTTACTCTCGCAACAAGCTCAAGGGGATTGAACGGCTTTGTAACGTAATCGTCCGCACCGAAGCCAAGCCCCGTAATTTTGTCGGTATCCTGACTTTTCGCCGAAAGCATAATTATCGGCACGTTGTTCTTTTCCCTCAGGCGAAGTGTTGCCTGAAGACCGTCCATTTCGGGCATCATTATATCCATAATAATACAATGAAGCTCGTTTTCTGCGGCAATCTCCACAGCCTCTCTGCCGTTAAACGCCTTGAAAACGCCGAAGCCCTCAAGCTGTAAATAAACCTCAATCGAATTTACGATTGCAGCGTCGTCATCGCAGACAAGTACGTTGTACATAAGCTCTTCTCCCCTTTCTCCTTTACTTTAGCACCGCTTTTTTTAGAAAACCTTTCAGAATTATTACAATTTGTCAAAGATTTGTGGGG
>JAFXCT010000006.1 GCA_017521365.1 Clostridia bacterium | reverse complement strand
GTACTCGGGTGCGAGCTTTTCAAGCTGTTCGGCGTTGGTGGAATAGCCGCTTTTCGTCTTTTTCTTGGCGGGTAAACCTAACTTTTCAAAAAGCGCTTCACCCAACTGCTTGGGGGAGTTGAGGTTGAATTCATATCCTACCTCGTCATATATCTCCTGCGTGATTTTGTTTATGTCTTCTTCCAGCTTTTTGCCGAATTCTGCTATGCCGTTGCGGTCAACCTCAAAGCCTGTTGCCTCCATATCGGCAAGCACTCTTGCTAACGGAATTTCAATGCTGTGCAACAATTCGAGCTGTCCGTTTTCTTTCAGCTTTTCAGTAAGCTTCCCTTCAATTTTATTTAACAGCCAGCAGGCAACGGCAGGGGATTTTTCGTCCTCATCGGCAGGTAATTCCACGCCGTATTCCATTGCAAGCCTTGAAGCTGAATAATCGTTAGATGAAGGATTTAAAATATACCCTGCAAGCTGTGTATCAAAAATGACGTTTTTCAGCTCAATTCCGTTTTCCTTTGCAAAGGCAAAGGCGGCCTTTGAATCGTCGGTAATCTTTGCAACCGCTTCGTCCTCAAAAATTTCTTCAACAAGGCTCATAAAGCACAGGTTAAGCGCCGAAAGGTGGGCGGTTTCTGCGCCGCTTCGGACATATATACCCGTAACTTCGTCACCCTGCTTTTCAAGCGTGAAGTATGCCTTGCCGTCTTTTTTTACTGCGTCTGTGAGTGCTGAAACATTGTCACACTCCGTGCATACATACTTTTCCTTCGGCTCGTGAGTTTTAACAGCCGGTGCCGCCTTCGGGTCAAGGTGAAGGCGTTCAATCATACTGAACATTTCAAGCTCTGTGAGTATCTTAACGCACTCAAAGGCGTTTGGTGTACCGACAATGTAATTTTCATACGCCGTTTCAACGGGTGCCTCACGGCTGATTGTGCCGAGCGTACGGCTCAAAAACGCCATATCTTTGTCAGCGGCAAGCTTCTTTCTGACAGAGTCTTTAATTTCAATGCTGTCAAGGTTTTCGTAAATATAATCAATGTTATTAAAGTTCTTTATCAGCTCGCCTGCGGTCTTTTCGCCTATGCCTGCAACACCGGGAATGTTGTCCGAGCTGTCACCCTGCAAGGCCTTTATTTCAATGAGCTGCGGTGGAGTTACACCGTAGACTTCAAGGATTTTTGCTTCGTCGTACTTAATAGTCTGGGGCTTGCCCATTTTTGTGGCGGTGAGAAGAACGTTAACCTTTTTATCAACAAGCTGTAAGGAGTCACGGTCACCTGTTGCAATAAAGCACTCGTCACCGTCCTTGCAACTCGCTGCAAGTGTGCCTAAAATATCGTCTGCCTCCCAGCCTTCTCTTTCGAGCAGTGTGTAGCCGAGTGCCTTGAGCAGCTCTTTGAGTGTCGGCATCTGCTGTGCCAATTCGGGCGGCATACCCTTGCGCTGTGCCTTGTAGCCGTCGTACATCTTGTGGCGGAAGGTGGGTGCTTTCACGTCAAAGGCTATTGCCACACCGTCGGGCTTTACTTCGTCAGTCAGACGCAGAAGAATTGATAAAAAGCCGTATATTCCGTTTGTAAATTTGCCGTCCTTGGTGGTCAGCAACTTTATTCCGTAAAAAGCACGGTTTAAAATGCTGTTACCGTCAATAACCATCAGCTTCATATTTTTTCTTCCTCCGTTTGACTGTGAGTAGTAAATGTGTTAATATATTAAATCGTTAAGATTAAATTTCAAAGGTGATTTTTTGTTAGTTGGTAAAACAGATTGGAAGGGCTGTGCCGCCCTTGCGCCTATGGCGGGCGTTGCAGACAGAGCCTTCCGTGAAATATGCTGTGAATTTGGTGCGGGCTTTACCGTAACCGAAATGGTAAGCGCAAAGGGGCTTTGTATGTGCGACCGTAAGTCGAGAGAGCTTCTTAAAATAAGCGATATTGAGCGGCCCTGTGCCGCACAGCTTTTCGGCGATGACCCCGAATTTATGGCAAAGGCGGCGGTGAAGTCGCTTGAATTCAAGCCCGATGCAATTGATATCAATATGGGCTGTCCCGCTCCGAAAATTGCGGGCAACGGCGGCGGCTCTGCGCTGATGAAAAGCCCCGACCTTGCCGAAAAAATTGTTGAGGCGGTTGTGAACGCCGTGGATTTGCCCGTAACGGTAAAAATGCGTATCGGCTGGGATACGGAAAACATAAACTGTGTTGACCTTGCAAAACGCTGTGAAAATGCAGGTGCATCCGCCTTAACCGTGCACGGCAGAACAAAGGTGCAGATGTATGCTCCGCCGGTATATCCCGAATATATCAGGGCTGTTGCCGAGGCTGTGAGGATTGATGTTATAGCCAACGGCGACGTTACTGACGGGCCGACTGCAAAAAAGCTTATGCAGGAAACGGGCTGTAAAGCCGTTATGGTCGGCAGAGGCGCACTCGGCAGACCGTGGGCATTTGAGCAGATTAACGCTTATATCGAGCACGGCGAAATTATCCCCGAGCCGAGCGTTGAAAAAAGAATGGAAGTAATGCTCAGGCATATTGAGCTGCTCTGCGAATACAAGGGCGAAAAGGTAGGTATGCTCGAAGCACGCAAGCACGCCGCTTGGTATATGAAAGGTATCCGTGGTGCGGCGGCTTTGCGCAGAGAAATCTGCGAATTAACCGTAATCGACGATATAAAAAGAATAGCCCAAAAGGTAATCACAACGGCTGAATAATCAGCCGTTGTTTTTTATTTGGAAGTTAATTTCAAATTTTTCACCGTTGTGATATAAGGTTCCGTTTGCTAAATGAATACACAGAATACAGGTGTTTGGGTCGGATTCATTTGTGTGTCCGTTATAATACCACTCGGCAAAAACATTGCGAAGCTTATTTATCAAAGCCTCATTTTTAGGGTCGCAGACATAACCGAGGTTTTCGGCAGTACCCCGTGCGGTAAACCATTGTTCGGAGCAAACCGAAACAAGGGGATTATTTTTAATTTGCTTCATTTTTACGGTCGAATTATGTGTAACGGTATAAAAGCAACCGTTTTCATAGTAGCTATTTACAATACGCACGCTGGGAATATTGTTATCACTTGTCGCAAGTGCAATCAGTGTGTCTTTTCCGAACTTTTCGTCAAGCAGTTGCAATACTTTGTTACACATAATTACACCTCGAATTCTGATAATGCAGGGGCAATTCGTGAATTGACCCTACTACAACGTAACATTTAAAACTTCATCGTAGGGGCGGCTATCAGCCGCCAGCAAACCAAGCGTTATCAACACGGGCGGATAATATCCGCCCCTACAAATAGTCAATTTTAAGTTGTTTTATTGTACTGCAATAAAACCTATTTGACAGTTGGAGGATTGAAAAAATTATTCCGTTTTTTCTTCCGTTTGTGTCATTCTTTCCGCACGCTTTTGTGCAAGGGTCTGCATATCTGTTTTGCTTGCCTTGCCTTTTTTGCTCTTCGTGCTCTTTACAACCTCTGCGGGGAAATAGTCCACACCCTCAATGGGTCGGGGATTCTTCTTGTATTTCTGTGTGAGTGCAATAAGCAGTACAAGGAAAATTGCCGCAACTACTATTGAAAGCACCTGCGAAACACGAAGTGAGGTTGAGCCGATGTACAGGCTGTCCGTACGGAAGCCTTCGATAATTGCTCTGCCCGTGCCGTAAAGCAGACCGTATGTCAGGAAAAGCTGACCGCTGAAGCGGCGGCACTTTTTGTAAATAAAAAGAAGAATAAGGAATGAACCAAGACACCACAGCGACTCGTAAAGGAAGGTCGGGTGAACGGGGGAATAGGGGTCAACCGTAACTCCGAGGTCTGCAAGCTCTGCTTTGTGGTCAACAAGGTAAATTGTGGTCTTTTCGCTTATCATACCCCAGGGCATATTGGTGTTTGAGCCGAAGGCCTCTTGGTTTGCAAAGTTGCCCCAGCGGCCTATACCCTGGCCGATAAGCAGGCTCATACCTGCACAGTCAAGCAGATTATAGAAATTGAGTCCGTTGCATTTGCAGACGATAAACGCCGCAATAAGTGCGCCGATTATACCGCCGTAAATTGCAAGGCCGCCGTTCCATATCTGAATTATCTCGTCGGGATGTGCAGCGTAATATTCCCAGCGGAAAATAACGTAGTAAAGCCTTGCGCCTGCAATTCCGCCAAAGGTGCCTGCAATAAGCACGTCAATCATCTTGTCAAGGTTCATCTTCCACTTGTAGGCCATCCTGCCGCCCCAGAGTACGGCAAGCAGAAAGCCGAAGGCGATAATTGCGCCGTACCAGCGGATTGTAACTTCCTTGCCGAAAAGGCTGAACTGGGCAAGAATTGAGCTTACCTCTATGCCTTTATCGAGAAAAGAAAAATATACGGTTGTTGAGTCCATTTCTTTACACTTCCTTTTGTTTTATTCTATCGGTCTGATTACCGAAAGCGCACAGTATTCTTCACGCATCGTGCTATTCAGCACTTCTTCAACGTCCTTTACGGTGAGCGAACGGAAAACGTCGATATCCTCAAACACGCCGACTTTGTCAAAGTGTGCTCCGACAAGGTCGTTTGCAATTTCGTCAATGTCGTTAAAGCTCATAACCGTTCTGCCGTAGAGCTTTCTGCGTGTGCGTTCAAAGTCCTCTTCGTTTATGCCGTTTTCGCGCATAGCCTTGATTGCGGCTTTAATCTGCCTTGCGGTTTCTTCGGGCTCCTTGCTTTCGCCGTTGAATATCGTTGCGCCGTAGCCGAAGCCGGTAAACTGCTCAAAGCCGAAGCTCGTGTTGATAAGTCCCTGCTCAAGCAGGCTGTTGTAAAGCTCTGAGGTCGTGCCCGCAAGCAGCTCAAGCAGTACGTCTGCCGCAATTTTCTGCCTGAGGCTTCTCTTGGGCAGGCCGTAGCTTTCTTTGAAGCCGAGTGAGAATATCGGTGCGGAAACGGAAAGCTTTTCTTCGATATAATCCTGAACGATTGTTTCCGGCTCGTCGTGCGGTTTTCTGATGAAGTTGAATTCGCCGCAGGGCTTGAGCATTTCGTCGCAGATTTTTATAACATCGTTAATTTCAACGTTGCCGGCAACGGCAAGCACCATATTGTTCAGGTTATAGAAATTGTTGTAGCAGTCGTAAAGTGTCTGCGCCGTAATTTCGGCAATCGACTCAACCGTGCCCGCAATATCAATTCTGACGGGGTGGCTGTGGTAAAGCGCACGCAGGAGGTTAAACAGTACCTCCCAGTCGGGCACATCCTTATACATCGTGATTTCCTGGCCGATGATGCCCTGCTCCTTTGCAACGGTCTGCTCCGTAAAATACGGCGACTGAACGAAGTCGAGCAGAATTTTCAGGGATTCGTTGAAATCGCCCGTGCAGGAGAAAAGGTAGCAGGTCGTGTCGAACGAGGTGTAGGCGTTTGCGCTTGCACCCGTTTTTGCGTAGCGTGCAAAGGCATCAAGGTCTTCACTCTCAAAAAGCTTGTGTTCGAGGAAGTGTGCCGTGCCCTCGGGAATGTCGGCAAGAGTGCCGTCTGCGGTGAGAATTTTCGTGTCAATCGAGCCGTAGTTTGTGCCGAAAACGGCGTAAGCGCCTGCATATCCGGGCTTTGGGAAAACATAAATGTTAAGTCCCGTCGGGTGCTCGATGTGGTAACACTTTTCGTCAAGCAGCTCGTTTTTGATTTCGTTAATTTTTACGCTCACTTTTCTTCCCTCCTCATTCCTCGTCGTCCTGCGTGCCTGTGCCCGCAAGCATATATACCGTATCAAGCGTTACGTTCTGTGCCGCGGCAATAACCTGCTCACGTGTAACGGCTGAAATCAGCTCTGCATATTCCTCGGGTGTCATAATCTCGCTGTCGAGCATCTGTCCGCCGTACCAGCGGTCAAGCCCTTCGGGTGTGTCGCCCACACCGTAGATAAGGTTTGTAAGACCCTTTATGGACGAGTCAAACTCATCCTCGGTAAAGCTGCCGTTTTTGATATCCTCAAGCTGCTGAAGAATAGCGTCCGTAGCCTTTTGCTCATTTTCGTTTTCAATGCCGCTTTGCACCATAATCAGACCCTTTGCACGGTTAAACGCCGCAGAGCAGTAGTAGCAAAGGCTCATTTTTTCACGCACGTTATTGAACAGCTTTGAGTAAACTCCGCCGCCGAAAATGTCGCACATTACTTTGATAGCTGCGTAGTTGTCCTCACAGTCCGTCATACCTGCTCTCATACCCATTACGAGCTTGCCCTGCTTTACGGGTAGCTCTTCACGCACTTTTCTCGGCTCTTTTGCACTTGTAACAAACTCGGTGTGAAGCGTTGCAAGTGCCGAGCGGTCAATTGAGCTGAACTTTTCCTTTATCTGTTCCGTAATGCTTTCAGCGTTCATGCTGCCGGTAATGCCGAAATACACCTTTGCGCTCTTAAGCATATTCTTCCACGCTTCGGTTACGCTCTCGGGTGTGACAGCCTTAATGTCCTCAATTTCGCCGCTGCGGCTGAGTGCATAAACCTCGTTTTCGCACATAATTTCCGTACAGCGCTTGAGTGCGTAGTAGCGCTTGTCGTTGAGCTCGCTTTCAATCTGCTCAATCATAAGGCGCTTCTCACGCTCAACGTCCGTCTCGCAGAATTTGCCGTCGGTCAGGTTGGGGTCAAAAATAAGGTCGAGCAAAAGCTCTGTCGCCTTTTCGCTTATTTTTTCTTCACTCAGTGAAAACCTGTCTTCAAGAGCGGTTATGCGAAGCGTTATAACCTGGCTTTCACCGTCCTTTGAAACGCCTGCGGCAACCATTGCGCCGTAAAGAGAAGCAAGGTGCTTGTTCATTTCGGTAAGTGTCGGGTATTTTCTGCAGGTGCGCTTGAGAAGGCCGGGAATAAGAGCGTTGACCGCCGCATCCTTACCGAGCGGCAACGCAAAATTAGCCGTGATAATGGCAACCTTGAAATTGGATTTCGTGTCAACGCTGCAAATATCAAGCCCGTTGACAGGGGAGGAGAGAGCAAAAGAATAATTCATTTTCCGCTGTTCCTTTCAAAATAAACATAATAACCTATTCTAATCAGAATTATTATACCACATATTTTTATATATTCCACATAAATATTTAAATATTTTATTAATTTAAGGATATTTATTAAACTTTCATTAATTTTCGCTTTTGTGTTGTAAAAAATGTTTTGCCAATGTATAATAATTAAGATATACAGATTGGAGTGAATTTTTTGAATTTTACTTACCACGAAAAATCGGGCACGCATACGGGCTTCTGCCTTGTTAAATCGTGTGAGAAAAAGACGAATAAAAACGGCGGTGCATACCTCGACCTTGTTTTAAGCGACAAGAGCGGTGAAATAAACGCCAAGCTGTGGAATTACGACGAGAATATACACGGCTTTTACCAGCCCAATACGCTTGTAAAGGTGCAGGGCACCATAAACAAGTTCAACGACGTTGACCAGCTTCGTGTGGACAGAATCCGTGCCGCAATTCCTGCGGACAACGTAAGGATAGAGGATTTTGTTGCAGGTGCCGTTTATTCGGGCAGGGCTATGTTTGACGAGCTTGTGTCAATTGCGGAAAGCTTTTCCGACAAGGAGCTTTCTCTGCTTGTCAGAACAATCCTTACCGAAAACGAGGAAAAGCTGCTTTACTATCCTGCCGCCTTCAAGCTTCACCACGCTATGAGAAGCGGTCTGCTTCAGCACACGCTTTCTATAGTCCGCCTTGCACAGAGTATATGCAGAATTTATCCCTTTGTCGATGAAGATTTGCTGCTCGGCGGTGCAATGCTGCACGATATTGCAAAGCTTGACGAGCTTGTTGCCAACGAAACGGGTATAGCCTCGGGCTACAGCGTAGAGGGTACGCTGCTCGGCCACCTTGTAAAGGGTGCAATGCTTGTAGATAAAACGGCGGAAAGGCTCGGCATCAGCCACGAAAAGGCGGTGCTCCTTGAGCATATGCTCATTTCCCACCACGGCGACCCCGAATTCGGTGCGGCGGTAAGACCGCTGTTTATCGAGGCGGATATTCTTGCCGCCCTTGACAGGCTTGACGCACGCATAGTTGAAGTCAATTCGGCAATCAACGGTGTTGAGCAGGGGGCTTTTTCAACCCGTCAGTGGGCGCTTGATAACAGAGCCTTCTATAACCACGGCAGAGTGGACGTTACAAAAGAAACAGACCTCGGTCTGGACAAATAAAGGAAGAATACTATGGATTGGACAGAAATTATTATAACCGTAGATGCTGCTGATTTGGATAAGGCCGCCGCAATTGCCCAGGTAATTGTACCCGGTGTTTATATTGAGGATTACCGTACCCTTGAGCAGGAGGCATTCGAAATTGCAGGCATAGACCTTATTGACGAGGATTTGCTTGCCAAGGACCGCACAAAGGGCCTTGTACATATCTACATTTCGCCCGAGGATAACCCTGCCGAGGCAACAGCCTTCCTTACGGAGCGCTTTGCGGCAGAAAAAATCGGCTATGAAATTGATACCAACGTCTGCCGTAATGAGGACTGGGAAAACAACTGGAAGGCTTATTTCAAGCCTATGGAAATCGGTGAAAGACTGCTTATCCGTCCCTTGTGGATTGATGACTATAATGCTAACGGCAGGGCGGTGCTTTCAATCGAGCCCGGTCTCGCTTTCGGCTCGGGCACGCACGAAACAACACGCCTTTGCCTTGAGGCACTTGAGCCCTATATCAACGAAAACGTCAATATGCTCGATGTCGGTTGCGGCAGCGGTATATTAAGTGTCGCTTCGCTTCTGCTCGGCGCAAAAAAGGCGGTCGGTGTGGATATTGACGCTCTTGCCGCAAAAACCGCCCGTGAAAACGGCGAAATAAACGGCTTCACAGAGCCGAAGTACACCGTTTACAAGGGCAACCTTGCCGATATGGTTTCGGGCAAGTTTGAGGTAATTGCCGCAAATATCGTTGCGGATATCATCATTCTTTTCTCCTCACAGGTTGGCGATTTCCTTGCCGACGGCGGCGTTTTTATCGCCTCCGGCATAATCAAGCCCCGTGAGCCCGAGGTGCTTGCCGCCTTCGAGAAAAACGGCTTTGAGGTCATAGCCCGCCACGATAAAAACGATTGGCTTTGCTTTGAGTGTAAGAAGAAGTAAATATAAAATCAAAAACGGAGAAACTTGTGCTTACAAGCTTCTCCGTTAATTTTTTAATAATCTTATTTCTCAAATTCGTATTCCGAAATAATTTCTTTTACCTTTTCGCAGGTGAGGGTGAAAACGTTCTCGCCCATTGTTTTAATCAGCTTGCTGTCCTGCTCGCAGAGCATTGCAAAGCTTTCGCCTATAGCCTTTGCTACGTCACGGTTTTTCTTTACCGCAAGGTGGTAAAAGCTAACCGCCGCACCGTTTGAAATGCTGTTATAAAAGGAGGTGAATTTCTCTTTTATAACGTTGTACATCGTTTCTGTGGCGCTTGCCGCAAGCATCGGGCAAAGCTCACCCAGAAGCGTGTATTCTGCGCAGAAAAGCATCAGCGTAACAATCTGGTCCTTGACCTCTTCGTCTGCCGCTGTGTTGCGCACGTATTTTATAAGCTCCTCGCCAAGGTCGTCGCTGTCGGGTGAAAGGCTTGCCAGCTTAACGCCAAGCTGTTTTGCCTTGGCTGAGTTGCCGTTGACTATGTTTCGGCGCATTTCCTCCGCAAGTGCAAAAAGGTCAGAGCTGTCCGAGTCCTCAGTTTTACTTTTAAAAATTTTAATATCGCTGTCGTCGTGCATTTGTATTACTCCTGATATTTATGCGTTTTCTGCCTTCTTTTGCAGGCGCTTCATCTTCGCCTTGTAGCCAAGGAAGGTGCTGAGCTGCTGCTGGGGAATTTCAATTCCGCCTACTCCTACTGCCGTGGGTGAGTACATTCCGTGGAAATCACTGCCGCCCGTCATAAGCAGCTTCTTTTCCTTGGCAATTTTTGTGAGCGCCGCAATATCCTCTGCGCTGTGGCAGGGGTGCCAGACCTCTATGCCGTGAAGACCTGCTTCTACAAGCTCATCAATAAGGTGTGCACATTTTGAGTGAGCAGGGTGGGAGAGAATTGCGATACCGCCTGCCGCACGAATCTGCTCAATAACGTCCTTGGGCTCGGGGAATTGCGGACGGACAATAACGTTCGTTTCGCTTTCGGGAGAGAAAAGCTCTTTATAAACCTTGCCGTAAAGCTCGGTTGTAATTGCACACTCCATAAGTGCGTGCATAATGTGCTGCTTGAATACGTTGGTTGAGCCCTGAGCGCATTTGAGAACAAGGTCGGGTGTTATGGGATAGCGCTGGGCTGTTTTCAGTATCATATACTGGCTTGCCTTTTTGCGTGAGAGAGAATTGCGGCGGCAAAGCCCCTCAAGCCTGTCAGGGCTGTCAGGCTGGTAGCAGAGTATATGTACCTCGGTCTGAGTTGCGCTGTCAAACGCAGAAATTTCAACACCGGGTATTACGTTTACCCCGTGTCTTTCGCCGATTATTTTACCGCGTACCGTGCCAGCAAGACAGTCGTGGTCTGTAATTGCAATCGTGTCAATACCTTTCTTTTTTGCCAGAACTATCAGCTCGTCAATACCCATTGAGCCGTCCGATAATTTGGTGTGGCAGTGTAAATCCGCTGTCATAAAATGACCCCCTTTGAGGTGTGTAGAAGTGTAAATCTGCAGGCATTAAGCCGTAATTATTCTGCCTGCAAAAGTAAAGGGTTGCAAAAATAGCCCCATTTAGGCGATATTAACCTATTCTTCATTATTATAAACCATTTTGTCTGATTTTTCAAGAAAAAATTGTGCTCAAATCAATAATTTTTTGTTATTCGGGTATTCGATTAGCGAATAAAAAACGGCAATTTTCCGCGTGGGAAAATTGCCGCTGAATGTATTTGCTGCAAAGGAATTTTATTTTTCTCCGCCTTCAACCACTCCGTCAGATTTGAAAACGTTTGTAACCGTCATAAGCATTATTTTAAGGTCGAACATTATGCTCTGCTTTTCGATGTATTCCTTGTCCAGCCTTACCTTTTCCTCGTCCGTAACACGGTCTCTGCCGTTAATCTGTGCCCAGCCGGTAAGACCGGGGCGCACGGAATACACGCCTGCTTCCTTGCGCATTTTGTGTATTTCACCCTCGTGGATTATGAGCGGACGGGGGCCTACGAAGCTCATATCGCCCTTGAGTATGTTGAAAAGCTGGGGCAGTTCGTCAATACTGGTTTTGCGCAGTATTCTTCCCGTGGGCGTAATCTGCTCGTCGGATTCGGTGAGGTTAACCGTAGCGGTAAGCCTTGTGCCGTTTTTCATCGTGCGGAATTTGTAGATGGTGAACTTTTTCATATCCTTGCCGATACGCTTGTGCCTGTGAATTACGGGTGCACCGTCGGTTATAAGGATAACAAGGGAAATTACCAAAAACAGGGGAGAGAGCAGTATGCAGGCGAAAAGCGCCGCCGTAAAATCCAACACTCTTTTCATTTTCGGCATAACTCCTTTATAAATAAAATATTATTACTTTCTTTATTGTATCAGGCTCTTTTTCCACTTGCCGCTCTGCACATAAATCGCACCGATTACAATGCCGATTACCGAGGCAAAGCCCATTGCTATGGCAACGCCGTCAAAGCCCATATCCATAGCCCTTACAAGGAAATAGGCAACGGGCATTCTGACAAGGATACCGTTACATACTGCGTTGATAAGGGCAATATACGTGTTGCCTGCGGCAATTGCAAGGCCGTTGAGGCAGAACATAATGCACGCAAAAAGATAGTCAAATGAAATAATACGTATGTATCTTGCGCCCGTTTCGATAACCTCCGGCTCGCTGTCAAACAGCCTTATAAGAAATTCGGGGAAGAGGTTTACAACCGCAAAAACCACAACCGAAACCGAAAAAGCCATAACCATACCGGTGAGCATCGTCTTTTTAGCTCTTGCAAATTCTCCTGCGCCGATATTCTGACCCGCCATAGAGGAAATGGCGCTGCTTATTGCAAGGCCGGGCAGAATTGCAAACGAATTGATTTTGCCGCCTATACCCTGGCAGGCAGAGGCAACCTCGGCGTTGGGCAGGGAGTTGACAAGAGCGGTAAGGGTCAAGAACGAAAGCGAAACAACAAGGCTCTGAATAGAAGACGGAAGACCGATTTGCATAAGGGGCTTAAGCTTGTCCTTGCTGATTTTAAAATCGCTGAGCTTATATTCCGCAAAAAACTTTCTCTTTGCAAGATAGATAAGCGAAATAATAACGCTGAGTGCCTGTGCGGAAATTGTTGCCCACGCTGCGCCTGCGGAAGCCATACCGAATTTGCCGACAAGAATAAGGTCGAGCACAACGTTTGTAATTGCGGCGATGAGCACGAAGTAGAGCGGCCTTTTGGAGTCGCCCATTCCTCGCAGGACACCGCTTATGGCGTTATAAAGGAACATAAACACCATACCGCCCATACAGATATTGTAGTAGTTTTCGGCTTCCGTATAAGCTGAAGCAGGTGTGTTGAGAAGGGTGAGCAGGGGATTGCAAAGCAGCAGCATTGCACCGGTGAGCACAACGGCGAGTATCATATAAAGCGAAGTCATAGTGCCTATGGTTTTGCGCTGTTCGCCGTACATCTTCTGGCCGCCGTACTGTGCTATAAGCACCGTACCGCCAACGGAAAGGCCCATTGCCGCACCCGTTACGAGTATGTTTATCTGGCTGCCGATTGAAACGCCGGTAATGCCCGTTTTGCCGCAGAACTGACCGACTATAATCATATCGGCAACGCTGTAAAGTGCCTGAAGAAGGTTGGAAAGCAGGAAGGGCGTTGCAAATTTAATAAGCTGTTTTGTTACGCTGCCCTGCGTTAAGTCCTTGTGAAAGTTATCAGCCAACGTTTTCCGCCTCCTTGGGTTTCTTCATTGTAAGCGCAATGCGCTTTTTGGCGGTGTCAACGCTTACAACCCATACGGTAACGATGTCGCCGACCGTAAGCACTTCGGAGGGATGCTTGATGTATCTGTCGGTAATGCGTGAAATATGAACAAGACCGTCCTGGTGAACGCCTATATCGATAAATGCACCGAAGTCGATAACGTTTCGCACCGTGCCCTTGAGCTCCATACCGGGCTTAAGGTCGTTCATATCCATAACGTCTGTGAGAAGCATCGGGGGCGGAAGCTCGTCTCTCGGGTCTCTGCCGGGGCGGAGCATTTCCTTTACAATGTCGTTGAGCGTGGGCACACCGATTCCGAGCTGCTCTGCAACCTTGTCGGAGCCTCTTTCCTCAACCTTTTGTGCAAGGTCAATGATTTTGCCTGCCTTTACGTCCTTAAGGTCGTAGCCGCAAATGTCAAGAAGCTCCTTTGCCGCATCATAGCTTTCGGGGTGAACGCCCGTGTTGTCAAGCGGATTTTTGCTTTCCGCAACTCTGAGGAAGCCTGCACACTGCTCGTATGCCTTTGCACCGAGCTTGGGCACTTTTTTGAGCTGTGCCCTGCCCGTGAATGCACCGTTTTCCTCTCTGTAAAGTACAATGTTTTTCGCAACCGTTGAATTGATGCCCGAAACTCTCGTGAGAAGTGAGGGCGAAGCTGTGTTGAGGTCAACGCCTACGTTGTTAACGCAGTCCTCTACAACGCCGTCAAGAGCGTTGCTCAGCTCCTTCTGCGGCATATCGTGCTGGTACTGTCCTACACCGATAGCCTTCGGGTCAATTTTAACAAGCTCTGCAAGCGGGTCCTGCAAGCGGCGTGCAATTGAAACCGCACTTCTTAAGGATACGTCAAACTGCGGGAATTCCTCTGCCGCAAGCTTGGAGGCTGAGTAAACCGAAGCACCTGCCTCGCTTACAACCATATACTTTGCCTTACTGCCGATTTCCTTGAGCAGGTTTGAGGTGAAGATTTCCGTTTCCTTTGAAGCCGTACCGTTGCCGATTGCAATAATTTCAACGTTGTGTTTCTTTATCAGGTTTGCAACCGTCTGCTTGGCCGACTGCTTCTGCGCCTCAGAATGTGTTACGTAAATAACGCCCGTGTCAAGCACTCTGCCCGTTTCGTCAACAACGGCTACCTTACAGCCTGTCCTGTAGCCGGGGTCAAGACCGAGGGCTACCTTGCCCTTTACGGGCGGCTGAAGCAGCAGGGGACGCAGGTTGGCCGCAAAGACCTTGATTGCATCCGTATCTGCTCTTTCCGTGAGCATTGAGCGGATTTCACGCTCGATTGACGGCATTATGAGCCTGGTGTAGCTGTCTGCACCGGCATCTCTTACCGTATCGGTAAACAGAGAACCGGTGTTTTTGAGCGTAACGCTCGTAATAACGCCGAGTGCTTTTGCTATGTCAAGAGTGACGTCAACCTTGAGGAAGCCTTCCTTTTCGCCTCTGTCAAGGGCGAGAATTCTGTGGTTGGCAATTTTGTTGACGGGCTCGGAATAATCGTAATACTGTGCGTAAACGCTGTCCTTTTCGGCATCAGCCGCCTTTGAGCTTACAATGCCGACAACGCTGAAAAGGTTGCGTATTCTGCGCCTTATGTCTGCGTTATCAGAAATATCCTCGGCAATGATATCCATTGCGCCCTGCAAGGCTTCTTCTGCCGTGGCAACGCCCTTTTCTTCGTCAATGTAATCTGCCGCAGCTTCTATTGCGGGGGTATTCATAACCTCCTGCTCAAAAATAAGCTGTGCCAGAGGCTCAAGACCCTTTTCTCTTGCAACGCTTGCACGTGTCTTTCTCTTGGGCTTGAACGGGCGGTAAATGTCCTCAATTTCCGCAAGTGTCTTTGCGTTTTCGAGTGCGGCTTCGATTTCGTCGGTCATCTTTTCCTGGTCGGTGATTGACTTTCTGACCTCTTCTCTGCGCTTGTCGAGGTTGCGCAGATATTCGAGTCTTTCCGAAATCTCACGAAGCACCTGGTCGTCCAGAGTGCCGTGTGCCTCCTTGCGGTAACGGGCAATAAAGGGAATGGTGTTGCCCTCGTCGATGAGGCTTACTGTGTTTTCAACCTGCCATTTCTGCAGGCCGAATTCTGTGGTTAAAGCGGTAATGATGTCCACAAATTTTTCTCCTTATGTAAAAACAAATTAAACTTCCAACTTCATATCGCCGGGCTTGAGCCAGCCGAGCTTTCTCATACACTGTGCAACGCCTGCGGCAATAACGCCGGGCAGCAGGAAGTGTACGATTGCCATTTCAATCAGAGCCACGGTCGGTGTAACGCCTGCGGCAGTCATAGCCTCGAAGCCCATAATCTGACCTACAAGACCTGCCGTGCCCATACCTGCGCCTGTAGAATTGTTCACCATATGAAGCAGGGCGGCGGATATGGGGCCTGTTACGGCACTTGCAATAATTGCAGGCAGCCAAATAATCGGCTTTTTAACAATGTTGGGCATCTGGAGCATACTTGTGCCTATACCCTGCGCAACAAGACCGCCGAAGCCGTTGTCACGGTAGCTTGCAATCGCAAAGCCCACCATATTTGCACAGCAGCCTGCAACAGCCGCGCCTGCGGCAACACCGCTCAGGCCAAGTGCAACGCCTATGGCGGCGGAGCTTATCGGGAGCGTGAGGAATATACCCATAAGCACGGAAACGACAATACCCATTATAATCGGCTGCTGCTCCGTGCCCCAGTTGATAAGACTGCCGAGCCACGTCATAAAAGATGAAATATACGGGCCCAAAAGCAAGCCGGCAACCGCACCCGAGCCGATTGTGACTATGGGGGTGAGAATTATGTCAAGCTTTGTTTTGCCTGCAACGAGGTGGCCGAGCTCAATTCCCACAAAGGCGGCAACGAATGCACCCATAGGCTCACCGGGGCCTGCGTAGGAAACAACTGCGCCGTCAACCATACCGCCTGCAAGAATTTTCGTTGCAAACGCACCTATCATACCCGTTGCGGCGGCTGAAAGGGTAACGAGCGGCTTTTCGCCGAACTTTGCCGCAACGCCGCAGCCTATACCTGCGCCCATAAGCGAGGCCGCTATTTTACCGATTATGAAAATGCACGTGCCTGTCTGATTCGGGATTGCGTTACCTATCTGCTGTAAGATAGTGCCTATAATCAGCGTTGCGAAAAGCCCGAATGCCATACCGCTGAGTCCGTCAATAAAAAGCCTGTTGAGAAATTTTTTTATTGCGTTCATTCTCTTTTCCTCTTTTGTATCAGTTATATCTCTTGAGCTGTCTGATATCTCTGCCGATGAATTTGAGGGAGATGTAACTGCCGATTATTCTTGAGGTTATTCGCTGTGTGTACTTGTCCTCCAGCTCGGCAGGCGTGAGGTTGGTGCTGATTATCGTGGGCTTGCCGCTGAGGAGTCTGGAATTGATTATGTTGTAAACACAGCTTACGGTAAACTGTGTTGAAAACTCAACGCCGAGGTCGTCAATTATAAGTAAATCCGTTTCGAGCAGTTCTTTTTCAAAGCTGCGCTCATTGGGATTCTGTCTGCTGAAATGCTCTCTTTCAAGCTCGCCGAAAAGATTGGGCGCACTTGAATAAACGACACCCATACCCTTATCGGTAACTGTATTTGCAACGGCGAGTGAAAGATGCGTTTTGCCAAGGCCCGTTGCACCGTGCATAAACAGGGAAGGGGAGCGGAGCGAAAAATCGTCTGCATAGTCCTTGCAGAACTGTGCAATTTCGCCCATACGCTTTCTGGGGCTGATTCCGTTTGCATCAGGTGCTTCGGGATAAAATTCAAGCGAAAACTTTTCAAAGGTTGATGCTCTGAGCGGAGCGTGCTTTGAAATTTCGTCCTTTGCAGTTTCTGCGAGAAGCTTGCGCTGGCACTCGCAGATGCCGTCATCCGTAACGCCCGTGTCCTCGCAGACGCTGCATACATACTGTGCCTCAAGATAGTTTTCGGGTAAGCCTGCTTCGGTGAGCAGCTCCCTGCGCCTTTGCTGTGCGGAAAGGCTTTCTTTGGCGAGTGCCTCAACGTAAGCCTTTCCGTCGGCACCCTTTGCGAATGCACCGATAACCTCTGCGCCGCAGGCGGCAATTCTGCTCTGTATATCCACAAGCTCCGGTATTGCCGAATAAGCCTTTGCTCTTCTGATTTCAAGCTCCTCAGTGGCCTTTCTTCTTCTTGCGCCGAGCTTGTTCTGAGCGGTCATATATATGTTTTTACTGTAACCCATAACGCTTGCACCTCTCAGTCTTCCTGTTTTTTGTAAACCAACGGCTCTTCTGCCGAGCGGCGGTTGAATTCCTCAATATCGTACGATGCCTCGTAGCCCTCATTCTTTTTCTTCTTTGAAGGCTTGGCGGTTTTCGGCTGTGCCTTGCTTTCCTCAAGCTGCTCGGGCGTTTTGATTCCCGACTCGTGCCAGTTTATGAGCACCTTGTTCATATACGGAAAGCTTATCTTGTCCGTGTGGTTTGCCATTTCCTCGTAAGCGAGGTATATCATTTCAATGTCAAAGCCCAGCTCATTGCTCCATTGGCGCAGGTATGCACTTTGAGCGGAGGTGGGTCTTGGTGTGCTGATGCCCGTCATTTCGCAAAGCTGCTTCCACAGCCCCTCGCAGCGGCGCAGAATTTTTATCTGCTCGTCTGCCTTTTCGAGCGAGTCAATCTCTCTGTCGCTCCAGCTTTTTGCCGCTTTGGCAATATAATTTATCGAGCCTTTGCCGATTGAAACGCAGTACTCAATAAGCATTAAAAGCACCTCTACGGGCAGACCGTAGCTGTCGCAAATCATAAGCAGGGTTGCCTGCGAATCGTAGCCTATCGTTCTGCCGAGCTTGTGCTGAGCCTCGTTTAACATAAAGCGTATTTCGGGGCTTTCCTTGGTGCGCTTTAAAATCTGCTCCGCCGTGGGCTTGGCGGAAACAGCCTGCTCAACAATCTGCTCAACAGCGGCTGCTCTTTCGGGTGCGGCATAGGCAGGTGTTTCGGGTTCAATCGGTGCCTGACCGTCCTGCGTTACGATGCCGTTTTCAATCCAGTACTGCATAGCGTCGCACACGTCGGCGTGATTCATATTGAGTGCCTTTGCAATATCCTCGCTTGAAGGGTTTTCGGCGGCGTGCCGTAAAAGCCAGAGCAGAGCCTTAAGCTGTGCCGCACCGGCAAGCTTTAAGTGCTTGTCGGCAACCTGTGCGGGCACGCTGAAGGAAAGCCCGAACATCATCTGCGGATTTATGCTGAATTTCACGGCAGTCACCGTCCTTTGCAATAAATACATCTAATCTAAACAACTATACAACAAAACCGCCGATTAGTAAAGTGTTTTTATATTAAAAATATTTAATGAGACCTTTAAAATTTTTGTTACTTTATATTTCTTTATTGAAATTGACAGAAAATGACGGATGTGATAACATTATTAGGATTAAGCGGTGCTTTAATTAAAAATCGCAATATAAAGGAGTAAACGAATGAAACCCGTAAAAACAGAACACTTTGGTATTCAAAGAAAAATTGTTGCCAATATGACGAGCCAGTCGTGGATGGAAATTCCCCACGCAGGTCCCGTCGTTGAGTTCGACATAACCGAACTTATGGCAAAATTCAACGAGCTTCGTGCTTCGGGCAAGCTGCAGTACAAGCTGAGCATCAACACGCTTATGCTCAAGGCTATTGCAATTGCTCTTAAGGAATCACCGAAAATGAACGCTCATTTCGAGTTCAACCGCCACCTTGTAAAGGGTCAGATAAAGTATTATGACGAGGTTCACTTCTCCGTACCTATGCAGCTTCCCAACGGCGAAATGATGACCATCAACTACCACAATTTCGAGAACAAAACCCTCGATGAAATGTCGGCTTACATACTCGACGTTGCACGCAGACTCAAGAACACCAACCTTACCGAGGCTATGTTTGAGGTGTCTATGGACAACACCATCAACGCACTCAAAAAGGGTAAGTTCAAGACCGTTCTCTGCCGTCTTTTCGGTGCAAAGGTAGGTAAGTACAAGGTCAAGACACTCAGCGGTAAGGCTAAGAAGGAGTACTACAGTATTCCCGAATCCGACAGAATTACAAAGAAAGACATTGAGCAGGGTACAATTACCGTAAGTAACCTCGGCTCTATCGACCGCGGCAGATACGGCTGCTGTTCTCTGCTTGAGATTATTCCGCCGCAGACCTGTGTTATCGCACTCTGGGCGGCAACCGACCAGCCCGTTGTAAGAGTAAACGAAAACGGCGAAAAGGAAATCGTAATCCGTCACATTATGCCTATGACCGTTCTTTTTGACCACCGTGCCTGCGAATACAGCGACATCAAGGGCTTCCTCGACAAAATTCAGGAAATCTGCGACAACCCCGAACAGATTATGGAGTGGTAAATAACAGCGCAATCTTTGCACATTGAGTTTTATCAGACACCGCAAAAGATATCCTGAAATATATTTTTTGACGGAAATTTGTTAAAGTTTCGTTAAAATTCTTTTTTAGAAAAATAAAACATAACGGCTATTATATAATGCAATTACGCATTATAAAAATAATTTGAGAGGAATGTATTTTCAATGAACGCAAAAAAACTTATTGCTCTTCTCCTCGCTGCTGTTCTCTGCCTTTCCTTTGCAGCTTGCGGCGGCAACGATGAGCCCGAAACAACCACAGAAGCTCCCGTAGCAGATTCCACAGAGGCTGTTGACGCAACAGAAGCTCCCTCCGAGGCTGAGCCCACAGAGGTTGCTTCCGAAGCAGAGTCTACAGAGGCTGCTTCCGAGGTTGAATCCACAGAAGAAGCTACAGAAGCTGTTTCCGAAGAGGAAACAGAAGCTGCTGCAAAGAAGCCCGAAACAACAGCAGAAGTTGTTGAGTACTTCAACACAGCTGTCAACAAGGTAAAGACAGACGCTAAGTCCGTTAAGCAGAAGTACGTAACAAACTACCTTGCAAAGTCTCCCACCGTTCCCAGCGTTCTTGCAAGCATTTACAAGATGCTCGGCGGCGACGAGTGGCTTGACGGTATGCTCGTAGATAACAGCCACGGCGAAGCAACATACACAACAAAGGCTGATATCAAGCACGCTTTTCCCGTAGAGGATCAGACATGGTCATCCAAGCTCACAGCAGCAGACGTTAAGTCCGCTACCTGCACGGAGAAGGACGGCGTTTACACAATCACCATCCTCACAAAGGCTGACGGCAAGTCCAGCACAATCGACTACGGCCAGGGTCACAATCCCAAGGCTCTCACTGCAGTTCCTCCCAGAGTTATCAACGACAACATTCCCGGTATCGCTACAGGCATCACAGGTACAGCCGCAATGGATTACCCCTACGGCAAGATCGTTATCACTGTTGATGCGGCTACAGGCAACGTAAAGACTGCTGACTACGACGTTCAGTGGACAATCAACTTCGATAAGGCCGGCGCTATTATCCCCCTCGGCACAAGATCTTCCTACGTTGTTACATTCTAAGTAAAACAAAACGTTCCTGCTTCTCGTATCGGGAGGCAGGATTTTTTTGCTTTGTTTGCAAAACATTTGTTCGTTTTGTGTTGACTTATATCTATATTTTTGATAAAATAAAGAATAATATAAATTAGAGTTTGTTATACTCTACGAGGTGACTGAAATGGCAGATTTTGAAGCTTCAAGAGCAAGGGCGGCTGAACTTAAGGAACAGCTTAACTATCATATAAAGCGTTATTACGATGAGGATGCGCCCGAAATATCGGACTACGAGTACGATATGCTGATGCGTGAGTTAAAGGCGATAGAGGAGGAATATCCTCAGCTCATTACTGCGGATTCTCCCACGCGCCGTGTCGGCGGTACTGCTTCGGAAAAGTTTGCGCCCGTTACATTTACCGTAAAAATGGAGAGCCTTTTGGATGCTTTCAGCGAAGAAGAATTACATTCATTTGATGAACGAGTAAAGCAAGCAGTTGGTGAAACGGAATATGTTGTTGAACCCAAAATTGACGGGCTATCTGTTATGCTAGAGTACAGAAATGGTACCTTTGTCAGAGGTGCAACCAGAGGTGACGGTGAAACTGGTGAAGATGTTACTCATAATCTTTTAACTATAAAAAGTATTCCGATGACATTAAAAGAAAATTTACCTCTGCTTGAGGT
>JAFXCT010000051.1 GCA_017521365.1 Clostridia bacterium | reverse complement strand
GTGACAGCAGATACAAGGCTTGATGTCTTCGAGCCTGTCGTCAATAAGCTTGGTTATCCACTCAGGGTCAACGAGGAACTGACGGGCAACACCGATGGCGTCTATGCGTCCATCTTCAACCGCCTTTGCGCCGACCTCGGGGTCCATTCTGCCCGCGCAGACCACGGGGATATCAACGAATTCCTTAATGTGCGCAACGTCGTCAAGATTGCAGTTTTCGGGCATATACATAGGCGGGTGCGCCCAGTACCAGGAGTCGTATGTACCGTTATCGGCGTTAAGCATATCGTAGCCTGCGTCCTGAAGGTACTTTGCAGCCTTTTCGGACTCAGCCATTGCACGGCCGACCTCCGTGTATTCCTCGCCGGGCATTGCACCCTCGCAGAAGCCCTTCATCTTGGACTCTACGGAATAACGCAGAGATACGGGATAATCGCTGCCGCAGCTTTCCTTGATTGCCTTTACAACCTCGGCTGCGAAACGGTATCTGTTTTCAAAGCTTCCGCCGTATTCGTCGGTACGCTTGTTGAAGAATTCAATAGCAAACTGGTCAAGGAGGTAGCCCTCGTGAACAGCGTGAACCTCAACGCCGTCAACGCCTGCATCACGGCAGAGCTTTGCAGTTTTTGCAAATGCCTCGATGATTTCGTGGATCTGCTCCTTTGTCATTTCGGGGCATTCAATATCGTGAGCCCAGCGGGATTTCTGCGGGCTGGGAGAAGCAAGCTCGTGTGATGTATCAAGAAGAGGCTTTATGAGAGTACGTGTAAACTTGTTCTTGTGGAGAGGAGCGATAAGGTCGGTAATAGCCCAGGAACGGCCCATACCTGCGGTAAGCTGAACGAACAGCTTCGCGCCCGTCTTATGTATTTCGTCCATAAACTCCTTGAGCTCTTCAAACATCTTGGGGTTCTGCCAGAGCCACTTGCCCCAGAAGGTATCACGAAGGGGAGCAATGCCGGGGATGATAAGACCGACGTTGTTGTTGGCTCTTTCAATGAAAAGCTTTGCAGCTTCCTTGTCAAAGTGACAGCCGCCAAGCTCAAACCAACCGAACAGCGATGTACCGCCCATGGGGCACATAACGATTCTGTTCTTGATTTCGACATTGCCTATTTTCCACGGGGTAAATAATGCTTCATACTTGGGATCCATAGTTCAATCCACACATCCTTTACAAATTTTGAACCTTGAGCCGTCGCTTTTAGTTCCAATCTATTAAATTATATTAAAAATAAACCTGGGTGTCAAGAGTATGCAAAAGAATTATAGGGGTATAAAAGACTGTTATTCGTCCTTCTTGACAGTCACATTCTTTTTAAGTATAATAATACTGATTAATTATTTTTTATTTGAAATAATAATTGAAAGGGCGGTTGAGATATGAAAGCAATCACAAAGAGGCTTTTATCGGTGCTTTTTTGCGCCGTCTTTGCGCTGTCCTTCTGTCTTTTTTCGTCTGCGCTGAGTGCCAACGAATACGGTCTGGGTCTTACCGTTGACGGCGAGGAAAACCGCTCCTCTGCCACTCTCAACGTCAAGCTCAAAAACTCCAACGGCTTTGACGTAAACGGCGTTTGCATAGACCTGACTATCCCCGACGGGCTTGACCTTGAGCAGGCAAAAAAGAATTCCGACGGCTATTCCGTGCTCGTCGATACGCTTGCCGCAGGCGAGTCTTACGAAAACGGCTTTGTTTTTGTCAGCCGTGAAGCCGCACCCGTTTCAGCCGATACAAGTGAAAAAAGCAGTATCGTTCCGGGCGTTCTTGCGGCTGTCGGTGCTTTGGCCGTTGTTGCGGCAATCGCATTCCTTGCAATCCGTAAAAGACGTGCGGCGGCGCTTATGCTTGCCGTGCTTATGCTTGTGCCCTGTGCCGGTATTTTCGGCGTGCACGCTGTCGGCACGGAGGATATAAAAAGCTTCACGCTTGAAGAAACCGTCAGCATCGGCGGCAAGGATTACCCCGTTGTGCTCACCGTTTCCTACCTTGCAAATTCCGCAAAGAACAGCTATTTTGAATTTGATGTAAACGAGGATACATATCTTAATCTCGTTGAAACCGTAACACGCCTTACAACGGATGTCAGCGGTGTTGCAACGGCAAACGGCTCGGTTAAGTCCGTTACCTACGCCGTTAAGAGCGAGGCTACGGGCAACACCGAAAAGGGCGAAGCCCGGCTCGACGGCTGTGAGTGGAGCATAGACAAGCTTGCCCTCGTGCCCGGCGAAAATGAAATTGAAATCACCGCCGAGCTTGCAGACGGCGGCAAGCAGACGAAAACGTATAACCTCAACTATGACAGAGGTGCGCTCTATCAGCCAAAGGAAAGCGAAATCAAAGAAGAAAACGGCGAAAGATACGTTGAAAACATTGTAAACATCTATTTTGAGAACGGTGTTTCTGACGAGAGAATGGATGAAATTCTTGCCGAAAACGGCCTTGTCCGCATCGGTGAAGTCAACAGCGTTTTCCTTGTGCAGGCAAGGGCAAATGCAAAAAATCTTGAAGAGCTTGTGGCTCTTTGCGAAAAGATACAGACACTTGACGAGGTCAGCCTGGCGGCAACTGAAAAAATAATTGAGCTTGAACTCAATTCCGTACCCAACGACCCGTGGTACCACAACACGAATTACACAGAAACCTGGGACGAAAAAATTCCGCGCGGCTACAACTGGAGCGTTGAGGCTGTTGAGGCTGTCAGCGCATGGGAATACGAAAGCTATTTCGGCACGGCAAAGGCAGGCGTGGTTGACGGCGGCTACAAGGTTAACCACGAGGACTATGCAAGCGGACTTATCACCTTCCCCGAAACGATGTACCAGACGAACAACGAGGAAAACAACCACGGCACACACGTTGCAGGCATTATCGGCGCAACGAGGAACAACGGCCTCGGCGGCTCAGGTCTGCTGACTGACGTCAGGATTTATGCCGCGCAGTATACCGTCGGCACGAGTTCGGACACGGTTACAAACGTCATCAACGGCGTTGTTTCTGAAATTGAGTACGGCGCAACAGCCGTAAACCTTTCACTCGGTCTTTCCAAGGGCGACGGCTCGGACGGCGCAAACCCCTACGTTGACAAGACCTATAGTGAAACTGACCTTGCCTCCACCGCAGGACCCTGTGCGGTTGCACTCAACAAGCTTCTCTCCCAGAGCAAGGAGTTTGTAGTCGTGCAGTCGGCAGGCAACGGCACTATAGATACACGAATCAGCTCAACTACCTACCGCAGCGACGATGCAAAGCAGAACGGTCTTTTCTGCTCGGTCACACCCGACGTTTCAAGCTACAACCGCTACCGCTACTACGGCAATATGAGCCAGAATGCAATCCGCCAGGTTTACAACCGCATTATAGTAGTCGGTGCAATCCGCAACAATTCCAACAACTCCAGCGGTGCAAAATTCTATATGTGGGAACGCAGTAACGGCGGCAGCCGAGTTGATATCTACGCCCCCGGTCATCAGGTTTTCAGCAGTATTGCAAATACAGTTCAGGACGGCGTAACCTACAAATACGCCTTTATGTCGGGCACCTCACAGGCGGCGCCGATTGTTACGGCGGTTGCGGCAATGTGCTTTGCAATCAACCCCGATTTTTCGGGCGAACAGGTCAAGAACATAATCTGTGACGAAGCTAACACTACCCACACGGCACTTGACTACTCGCTTGACTACACTATGGAAGACGGTACCGTGCTCGACTACCACCCCTTTGAGGGCGACGGCAAGGTTATCAGTATGAAGCTGTGTGCCGAGGCGGCGTTACGCACCGTCTGCGGCCCTGCAAACTACAGATATTTCAATACGATTATGACCGCCGCACAGAATCTCAACCCTGACGAGTACAAGAATTTTGAGGTTGTGCAGGCTGTGCTTGACAGCATTGACGAGGATTTTTACGCCCTCTATGAATTCGAGCAGGAAAAGGTAACCGACAAGGCAAACGAGCTTGCGGCGGCTATGGATAAGCTCGAAGAAAAAGACAAGGCTGACTATACTGACGTTGAAAAGGCAAAGTCGGAGGCTGCCGCACTCAACGCCGCTCACTACGTTGATTTCAGCGGTGTCACCGCCGCCGTTAACGCTGTAGTTTACGGCAAATACGCTGATGAGCAGGCAGAGGTTGACCTTATGGCAAAGAACATCCGTGATGCGATTGCCGCCCTTGAGCCGCTTGCAAAAATTTCTTCAAGCGATTTCAACATAGTCGCAGACAATACCGAAAGCGTTATAGTAATTCCGCCCGACTACGTGAGCGACCTTTCGGAATACCTTGACGCAGGTGCTCTGACGGTAACACACACTCCCAACGCAAACGGCAGCTTCTCAACGGGCAGTATTATTACGCTGACCGACAAAAACGGCAACGTTTCGGACAAAATATATACGGTTGTCACGCTCGGCGATATAAACGGCGACGCAAAGGCAGACGGCTCGGACGCATTCATAATCGGGCTTTACGTAAACGGTATGCTTTCCGCCGAAACTGCCGCAGAGTTAATCTGCTGTGACACTGATTTCAACGGCATAATTGACGAAGAGGACTTCCGTATGCTTGAACGCTGCGGTTTGTTTGACGACTATATAAGTAATCTCTATCAGGGGGCAGAGTGATGAACATTCTTGCAATAGGCGACGTTGTGAGCACCGTCGGCTGTGAATATTTGAGAAAAAAGCTGCCCTCGCTTAAGAAAATGTACGGCGTGGATTTCTGTATTGTCAACGGCGAAAATTCAGCCGCAGGCAACGGAATAACGCCGCAGTCGGCAGACTTTCTTTTCGACAGCGGTGTTGACCTTATTACAACGGGCAACCACGTTTTCAGGCGGCGTGAAATTTACGACCGCCTTGACACGGACCCGAATATCATCCGCCCTGCAAACTATTACGCAGGTAACCCAGGCAAGGGCTTTGCGGTATGCGATATGGGCAGCGTTAAAATAGGCGTAATCAACCTTGCAGGCAACGCCTTTATGGAGGGCGCAAACCCCTTCACCGCCGCCGACGGGGTGCTGAAAAAGCTTGATGAATGCCGCATTGTTCTGTGCGATTTTCACGCAGAGGCAACGGGAGAAAAAAGGGCGCTCGGCTTTTACCTTGACGGCAAGGTGAGCGCTGTTTTCGGCACACACACCCACGTGCAGACCGCCGACGAGCAGATTCTGCCAAACGGCACGGGCTATATCACCGACCTCGGTATGGTCGGCACAATTAATTCCGTGCTCGGTGTTACGCCCGAGGCTATAATCACCAAGCTTAAAACGGGTATGCCCACACGCTTTGACAACAACGAAGGCGAATGTATGCTCAACGCCTGCCTTTTTGAAATTGATAAGCACAGCGGTAAAACAACCGCAGTTCAACGAATAAACATCAGAGGATAAAAATGAAAAGAACGAGAAGATTTTCAGCCCTGCTCGTGTCGCTCTGTCTTCTGGCAGGTCTTTGCGCCTGCTCGGATGACGTGCAGGAGCCTGAGCAGAACACACCGCAGAAAAGCGAAACGGTAGAAACGAAAACCGAATGTCCCCTTACCCTGCCCGTTGCGCACAGCGACACGCTTGACCCGTTCAGGGCACGCAGCGCCGTAAACCGCTCGCTGATAACCCTGCTTTACGACCCGCTCGTAACGGTCGGTGCGGATTTTCAGCCGCAGCTCATTCTGGCGGACAGCTACTCTCTTGACGGCAAAACCTTAAGCATCACGCTCAAAAAGGCATATTTTACGGATTCCTCGGCAATTACCGCCGAAGATGTGGAATACTCTTTTGAGAAGGCAAAAAAAAGCGACTATTATTCAGCACGCCTTTCAAACTTTTCTTCCGTGGACGGGTCAGGAAGCACCGTGGTATTCACTCTTAAAAGTGCTGACGTTCTTGCCCTGTCCTGCCTTGATTTTCCGATAGTAAAAAACGGTACTGTTCAGTCATCGTTTGACGAAAACAAGCTGTATGAAATTGCGCTGCCCGTCGGCTCCGGCAGATACACCGTAAAGGGCACTCTGCCCAACGCAACCCTCGTTGCGAACACAAGGAACGTAAGAGGCTTTGACCCCTATATAACGGAAATAAAGCTCTTTGAGGTTACGGATTCGGACGGTATGGCTTACGGACTGCAGATAGGCAACTACGACTGTTGGTACAACGACCTTTCCTCAGGCGAATATATCCGTGTAAACGCAGGTCTTTCCGTAGTGCCGACAAACAACTTCGTTTACCTTGCCTTCAACCCCGATAAGACGATTTTTCAGCAGACTGAGGTACGCAGAGCTGTTTCCTTGCTTCTCGACCGTGAAAGCATCGTTTCAATGGGCTTTCAGGGACACGCAACGGCAAGTGTCACGCCCTTCAATCCTGCGTGGAGCAGTATGAAAAACATTGCCGTAAACACAACGGTAACCGCACAGACTCAGACTGCGTTAGAGCTGCTTGAGGGCGCAGGCTATACAAACATCAACGGCTACGGCTACCGTGCCTCACGCACAAAGAGCCTCAACTGCACGCTGACTGTATGCGCCGACAACCCGTTCAAGGTTGCAGCGGCAAAGCAGATTAAGGAGCAATTGGCGGCAGTCAATTTCAACGTGAGAATACTTGAACTCAGCTACAAGGATTATTCGCAGGCAATTGCAAACGGCGAATTTGAAATGTACCTCGGCGAAATCAAAATCCCTGCCAATATGGATTTATCCGCCTTTTTCAGCCACTACGGTGCGGCAAACGCCGTTATGGAAGCCGAGGTTGAGGACGGACTGTGGGAAATCAACCCGAGCGTTGATGCCTACGGCAAATTCGTTTCGGGCAATATGTCGCTGACGGATTTCTGCCTGCTTTTCGACGGCGAAACGCCCTTTGTGCCCGTGTGCTACCGCAATGCGGTGCAGGTATATTCAAGGGACTTTACCACGGAAATTTCGGGCACCTGCTACGATAATTTTTACGGCATAGATAAATGGCAAACCAAAACCGATGAAGACCAAACGGGAGGAAAATAAATGATTAAGCTTGAAAACCATCTTGGCACAATTGAAATCTGCCAGAGCTATTTTTCGGCGCTGATAGGCAGAGCCGCTTCGTCGTGCTTCGGCGTTGCAGGTATGGGTAACAGCAACAAGCGCCAGCAGCTTCGTGCATTTTTAAGAAAGGCAAAAATTTTCGACGACCAGGGCGTTATAGTCCGCAACACCGCCGACGGCCTTTCAATCGAACTGCACATAGTTGTAACCTACGGCCTGAACATTTCCGAAATCTGCAAGAGCATTACCAACAAGGTACGCTACACCGTTGAAAACGCCACGGGTATGCAGGTGCACGAGGTAAAGGTTTACGTTGACGGCATGAAGGCCGAGGAAAGCTGAGGTAAGGTGCAAATTGATTAACGGTAACATTCTGCGCGACGCGATTATTTCCGCCGCAAACAATATAGACAACAGCCGCAAGGCGGTTGACGCATTAAACGTTTTCCCCGTGCCCGACGGCGACACGGGTACAAATATGTCAATGACTATCAAGGCTGCCGCCCGTGAGCTGGCACTTCTCCCCGATTCAAGCACGGTCGGCGAGGTTTCCGCAAAGGCGGCATCCGCCCTCCTCAGAGGTGCACGAGGCAACTCGGGCGTTATACTTTCGCTCATTTTCCGAGGCTTTTCAAAGGCACTCAAGGGCCTTGACACAGCCGACTCCAAGGCGCTTGCCAAGGCACTTGCCGAGGGCACAAAGGCCGCCTACGGTGCGGTTATGAAGCCGACAGAGGGCACTATTCTCACCGTTGTGCGTGAGTCGGGCGAAAAAGCGGCACTTGCGGCTGACGGCGCTTCCGCAACCGAATTGTGGAAAGCCGCCTGCAACGCAGGCAACGAGGCACTTGCCAGAACACCCGAAATGCTGCCCCAGCTCAAAAAAGCAGGCGTTGTCGATGCGGGCGGTCAGGGTCTTATGCTCATTTTCGAGGGTATGCTCAGCGTTTTCGAGGGCAACGGCATTATTCCCTCACAGACGGATGACCCTGCAGCGGCGGTAAAGCCCGTTGCTTCAACATCTGCAAATGAAGAAATAAAATTCGGCTACTGCACGGAATTTATTGTAAACCGCACGGGCAGCGACCCGTCGGAAGCACTCAAGCTGCGTGCTTATCTTGAATCAATCGGCGACTGCGTTGTGGTTGTTGATGACGAGGAAATCATAAAGGTTCACGTTCATTCAAACGACCCCGGCAACGCAATTCAGGAGGGTCTGAAATACGGCGCACTCGTCAACATCAAAATTGACAATATGCGCTACCAGCACAGCAACAACGTTGTTGAGGGCGCACCCACAAGCGAAAGCGCCGCAGCCAAGGAGACTATGCCCCAGGCGGCACCGATTGAAAAGCAGTTCGGCTTTGTTGCCGTTTGCGCCGGTGCAGGCTTTGAGGAAATGTTTTACCAGCTCGGCGCAGATATGGTTGTAAGCGGCGGTCAGACTATGAACCCCAGCACGGACGATATTCTCCGTGCCGTGCTTGCAACACCCGCAGAGCACGTTTTCATTCTGCCCAACAACAAGAATATAATTATGGCGGCTGAGCAGGTTATACCGATGTGCGAAAAGGGAATCAGCGTGCTCCACACCAAGACCGTTCCGCAGGGTATTGCCGCAATGCTCAGCTTTGACGAAACGATTTCCGCCGACAAGAACCACCTTGAAATGATGAAGGCGGCAGGCAGAGTGGGCACGGGTCTTGTAACCTTTGCCGCCCGTGACAGCGAGGTAAACGACCAGAAGGTACGCAAGGGCGAAATCCTCGGTATGGAGGAAGGCAAAATCACCGTGCTTGAGCGTGACGTTATCAAGGCAGGCTACAAGGTTGCACGCCGTCTTTACAGAAAGCACAGTGCCTCAATGATAACAATTTACTACGGTGAGGATGCAAACGAGGCACAGGCGGAAGAGCTTGCAACACTCATAGGCTCACGCTGTCAGAATGCGGAAATTTCCGTAATCAACGCAGGTCAGCCCGTATATTACTTTACGATTGCAGTTGAATAAAACTATGCTTAACTTTTCAAGCAACATTCAATATCTCAAGGGGGTAGGCGAAGCCCGTGCCAAGCTGTTTCGGCGGCTTGGTGTAGGTGACGTCGGCTCCCTTGTGCGCCTTTATCCGAGGGCTTATGAGGATTGGAGCAGTACCGTTTCAATTCTTGATGCCGTACCGGGCGAAACCTGCTGTATAAAAGCAACGGTCTGTGCCCCCGTCACCCACGCCCTTATAAGAAAGGGTATGACGATTTACAAAACAGAGGCAACGGACGGCGAAAATATAATGAAAATTACGATTTTCAACAACCGCTTTGCCGCAGAGAAGCTGAAAGAGGGCGAGGAATACCTCTTTTTCGGCAAAATTTCCGCCTACGGCTACAGCAGGGAAATGTCCTCGCCGCAGATTGAAAGAGCAGTTACGGGCGAGAGAATACGCCCCATTTATCCGCAGACGCAGTCACTAACCTCATGCACCATAGAGGGCTGTGTGAAGCGTGCGCTCGAAACGCTCGAAGCCCTGCCCGATGACATTTTAAGCGAAGAAATACGCAGCCGCTACGCCCTTTGTTCATACAAAGAGGCTCTGCATAAAATCCATTTCCCGACAACGCAGGCAGACGTAATGACCGCACGCAGACGCTTAAGCTTTGAGGAGCTTTACGTACTGCAGACGGGTCTTTTGCTGCTGCGAGGCAGAAGCCGCAAAAAAACGGGCTGTAAAATTGAAAAAGATTATTCTGATGAATTCTTTTCGCTTCTCCCTTTTTCCCCTACGGGCGCACAGCAAAGAGCTGTCAGCGAAGCGGTAAAGGATATGTCGGGCGCAACGCCGATGAACAGGCTTTTACAGGGTGACGTAGGCTCGGGTAAAACGGCAGTTGCCGCCGCACTCAGCTATACCTGCGCCAAAAACGGCTTTCAGACCGCAATTATGGCGCCGACCGAAATTCTTGCCGTACAGCATTACAAAACCTTTGCAAAGCTGCTTGAAGCCACCGATTTGAAGGTTGAGCTTCTTGTCGGATCGACACCTGCAAAAGAAAAAAAGAGGATAAAGCAAAGCCTTATGACGGGTGAAACCGACATAATCATAGGCACACACGCACTTATACAAAAGGACGTTGAATTCAGCAGACTCGGTCTTGTCGTAACAGACGAACAGCACCGCTTCGGTGTCGGTCAGCGCAGTGCGCTCGGCTCAAAGGGCTATAATCCCCACACGCTGGTTATGTCCGCAACGCCCATTCCCCGTACGCTTGCGCTGATTATTTACGGCGACCTTGACGTGAGTGTGCTTGACGAATTGCCTGCAGGCAGACAGAAAATTGAAACCTACGCCATTGACGGCACAATCCGACAGCGTGCCTACGGCTATGTGAAAAAGCACCTTGACGAGGGCAGGCAGGGCTACATAGTCTGTCCGCTTGTCGAGGACAGCGAAAGCCTCGACCTTGCCGCCGCAGAGGACTACGCCGAGAGAATAGCGAAAAAGGAATTTGCCGGCTACAGCGTAGGTCTGCTTCACGGTAAAATGAAGCCCAAGGATAAGGAAGCGGTTATGACCGCTTTTGCCAACGGCGAAATTCAGCTTCTCGTTTCCACAACGGTTATCGAGGTTGGCGTTGACGTACCCAACAGCGTTATTATGGTTATTGAAAACGCCGAGCGCTTCGGACTTTCACAGCTTCACCAGCTGAGAGGCAGAGTGGGCAGAGGTCAGCACAAATCGACCTGTATCCTCATTTCCGATGCAAAGGGCGAAACGGCACAGAGAAGGCTCAAAACAATGTGCAAAACAACCGACGGCTTTAAAATTGCCGACGAGGATTTGAAGCTGAGAGGCCCCGGCGATTTCTTCGGTGCAAGACAGCACGGTCTGCCCGAAATGAAAATAGCCGACCTTTCAAGCGATATGGAATTGCTCAAGCAGGCACAGCAGGCGGCAAAGGACACACTTCACCTTGACCCTGCCCTGCGAAGCGAAAAAAACGCCCCCCTCAAGGCGGCGGTAATCGAGCTGTTTGAAAGAATGGGCCCGAATGGGATGAACTGAAAATAAGAAATAAGAAAGAATAAATAATAAAGAAAAAAGAAGAAATTATGGTGGGCTTCGCCCACACCCGAAAAGTATTATTCATTATTCATCAGCGTAAGCGACTTCATCATTCATTATTCATTAAATATTTCCATAGGGGCAATTCACTTGCTTGTCCGTTGTGAAAGCGATATGATGTTTGAAACCTATTGACAAAGAAAAGGTTTTCCCATATAATATGAGTGTAAGGTGTTGCCGATAGACGGTTACGCCCTCAGAATAACGTTAAGTTAAGAAATAACCGCTTGTTTTCTCAGGACAGGGCGGTTATTTCTTTTTTGTCAGTTCGACAACAAGTGCTATGATTGAAACCAAAAGCGTTCCCAAAAGGAACAGTTCTTCGTATGTAACCATTGGCACCGCCCTCCTTTCCGGAGGGAAAAGGCGCCCTCCGAATAAAACGAGGGCAAACCGCCTACCGTGTTATGACAACAGCTTACGCAAAACATATTAGCACAAATGTTCGCACAAGTCAAGTAGGGGCGATTTTTAATCGCCCGCCGTGAAAGCGATATAGCGGTAATTTACGGGCGATTCGTGAATCGCCCCTACGGTTTGGTTATATCAATTACACAACATCAAAATACCGCCGTGCGGATTTTGTCCGTACGGCGGTGAAATAATTTTGCAGAGTTCTGTGTTTACGGCGAACCGTTATTCGGTTGTTTTCGGAATGTCGGCAAGCGCCATTCCCTACGCACAAAACAACGTGTCCGTAGCTCCGCCCCTCGGGCGGCTCGTTTGGGAAATTTCAATAAATAATGAAAATTTGTGTAGGGGAGGCGTTTCGCCTCCCGCATAAAACGGAATATAATTTTAACGTCGGGGGGTGATCCCTCCCCTACTGCAATAAACGAGCGAAACTTCACCGTAGGGGCGGCTATCAGCCGCCCGCAAACAGAGCGTTATCAACACGGGCGGATAATATCCGCCCCTACAAAGTCTTATTTAATTGCGAATTATTCCATCTCGCCCTTGATAGCCTTGAGGCGTTTCATTACGTCGTTGCCGCCCTGGCCGAAGTAATCGTGGAGAATCTTATACTCGGCATAGAGCTTGTCGTAGATGTCGGAATTCTCCTTGATGGGCTCGTAGACAACATCCTTGACCTTGCCCATAATGCTTGCGGCATAGAATGCGTCGTCGTAGCCGCCCTTTTCGCTGCCTGCGGCAACTGCGCCGAAGATAGCCGAGCCGAGTGCACCGCCCTGGTCGGAGCCTGCAATTTTGATGGGCATTTTGATGATATCTGCATAAATCTGCATTGTCATCGGGTCTTTCTGTGAAATACCGCCTGCGGCATAGAAGGAGTTAACCTCAACGCCCTGCTCACGGTAGTTTTCGATAATCATTCTCGTGCCGTAGGCTGTGGCTTCGATAAGAGCGCGGTAAATTTCCTCGGGCTTTGTGCGCAGAGTCATACCGACAATCATACCAGTAAGATCAACGTCAACGAGGATTGAACGGTTGCCGTTCCACCAGTCAAGGGCTACAAGACCGCTCTCGCCGGGCTTCTGTGCCTCACACTTGGAGCGCAGAAGCTTGTGGATGTTGATGCCCTTTTCCTTTGCTTCCTCGTAGTAGCTTGCGGGCAGGCAGTTGTCGATAAACCAGCCGAAGTGGTCGCCGACACAGGACTGACCTGCTTCGTAGCCGTAGAGGCCGGGCATAATACCGTCTGCAACGACACCGCAGATGCCCTTTACCTTCTTTTCAACGTCGGACATCATCATATGGCAGGTTGATGTGCCGATGATTGCAACCATTTCGCCGGGCTTGGAAACGCCGACAGCAGGAACGAAAATGTGAGCGTCAATTATACCTGCGGCAACGGCGGCACCGACAGGTAGACCGGTGAGCTTGGAGGCTTCCTCGGTGATGAAGCCTGCGCACTTACCGCTGGGGAGAACCTCTCTGCCGAACTTTTCGTCGATAACGTTTTCAAGCCTGGGGTCAAGAGCCTTGAAGAACTCGTTTGAGGGGTAGCCCGTGTTCTTGTTCCACATAGCTTTGTAGCCTGCACAGCAGGAGTTACGTGTTTCGTTGCCTGTAAGCTGCCATACAACCCAGTCGGTTGCTTCTATAAAGCGCTCCGTCTTCTCGTAAATTTCGGGTGCTTCGTCAAGAATCTGCCAGAGCTTGGGAATAGCCCACTCGGAGGAAATCTTGCCGCCGTAGTTTTCAAGCCACTCCTCGCCCATTTCGATAGCGATATCGTTGAGCTTTGTTGCGTGTGCCTGTGCAGCGTGGTGCTTCCAGAGCTTTACGTAAGCGTGGGGCTCTTCCTTATACTCGTCAAGGAAGCAGAGCGGTGTGCCGTCCTTTGTTGTGGGAAGCACGGTACAGGCGGTAAAGTCGATGCCGACACCGATAACGTCATTTGCGTCAATTCCGCTCTTTGCGATAGCATCGGGAATTGTGTGGCTGAGAACATCTATGTAATCCTGCGGGTGCTGAAGCGCCCAGTCCTGACCAAGCTTTTTGCCGCAGGGAAGTGCCTCGTCCATAACTGCGTGGGGATATTCGAAAATGCTGCTTGCAAGCTCCTCGCCCGTTTCAACGTTTACAACGAGCGCTCTGCCCGAAAGTGTGCCGTAGTCCAGACCGATTGCGTATTTTGCCATTTTGTTCTACCTCTCTTTTATATTGTGAATTAATATTTTCTTAAACCGTAAGCGAAGCGATAATACCCGAATAGAGCTTAATCGGGTCATCGTAGAAATTATTGGTAACGGTTTCAACTTGCATTTCGTCGGCAACGTAAATCGTCAGCTTCATCATTTCCTCCATTGTGAAGGTGACGTGGTAGCCTCCGCTTTCAAGTTTTTCAACCTCAACCTTGTTCTCTCTCTTGCGTTTTGCAAGGGTGAGCATTTTTATTGCCGCATTTATCGCCTTTTCCCTGACAGAACGGGGCAGCTGAACCTCCAGCGTCTTTGTGGAAGCCTTGCCCTTTTCGGTTACGCCGAGGTATTCCTCGCACTCGATAAAATCGGACACAACCGAGCCGTTTTCAATCAGCTCGCTTACCGCCTGATTTATTTCAAAATAGTTGGCTAAACCCTTGTCAAGGGCAATTTCGCAAAGCTGTGAGCGTGTTATCTTTTCGTCAACGTTGGAAAGAAGATAGCACACGAGCAGCTTTATTTCGTGCCTTGTTCTCAGTCCGCCCGGCTCAATGCCGTCGTCAAATGTAAAATTATTTTCCATCGTTATCCTCCACTAAAAAGCTCTTGAGTGCCGAATAGCGCCGTGACTTTTTATCGTTGCGTGCCATACGGTAAATCTGATTTTCGTCGCCGACAGTTACGAGCATTTTTTTCGCCCTCGTAACCGCTGTATAAAGCAGGTTTCTGTACGCCAGCCTTTCGGGCGTGAAAAGTATCGGCAGTACAACCGCCTCAAACTCGTTGCCCTGGCTCTTGTGCACGGTTACGGCGTAGGCAAGCTCCAGCTCACGCATTGTGTCGGGGAAGTAGCTGCACTCCCTGCCGTCATCAAAGCGGATTTTCGTAACGCCGTCGGGTCTGATTGAAATTATCGTGCCGATATCGCCGTTGAATACGCCCGAGCCTTCTTCTCCATCGGGCTTTTTCCATAGGATATCGTAATTGTTTTTGATGTGCATAACCTTGTCGCCCTCACGGAAGCGGAAAAGACCCACGGTCTGTTCCTTTTTGTCCTTTGAGGGAGGGTTTATGACCTCCTGCAAGCGGCGGTTAAGGTTGAAAGTGCCCATTTCGCCCTTGCGTGACGGGCAGAGCACCTGAATATCGTTAACGGGTGAATAGCCGAATGCCTTGGGCAGCCTTGTGCCCACAAGCTCGCACACGGTCTGTACGGCACGCTGTGCGTTCTGCCGTGGCATAAAGAAGAAATCCGAATCGGTGCGGCTTAAATCCGGCAATTCTCCGCCGACGATTTTATGAGCGTTGGTAACAATCAGGCTTCGCTGTGCCTGACGGAAAACCTCCTTGAGCTCAACAACGGGAAGCATACCGCTTTCTATCATATCGTGAAGCACGTTGCCTGCGCCTACGGGCGGAAGCTGGTCAGAGTCGCCGACCATAATCAGCCTGCAACCAAGCGGAAGTGCATCCAGAAGCGATGAAAAAAGGTATATGTCTATCATTGAAAGCTCGTCAACTATAAGCACGTCTGCCTCAATGGGGTTGCGCTCGTTTCGTGCAAAGCGCTGGGTGTCGCTGTCGTCCCACTCAACCTCAAGCAGACGGTGAATGGTTTTTGCCTGCATACCCGTAATTTCGCTCATACGCTTTGCCGCCCTGCCCGTCGGTGCGGCAAGGGCAATGCGAAGCTTATCTTTTTTGAAAAGCGAAATCATACCGTTTATGGTCGTTGTCTTACCTGTACCCGGACCGCCCGTGAGGATAAGCACACCCTTTTCAACGGCGGTGATAATTGCGCTTTTCTGTTTTTGCTCATATTTTATGTCGAGCGAATATTCTATATTCTCTATATCCTGCAAAAGCGTGGGCTTGCCTGCAGGCGGAAACGAGCAGAGCACCTTTATGCGCCTTGCGGCGTTTCTTTCCGCACGGTAGGCAGAGGGAATAAACAGAAATTCCTTGCCGTCAAGCACCGCACTTTCAAGCTGTCTGTCCGTTATAAGTGAATCAATTGCGCTGTTGAGCGTGTCCTCGTCAGCACCAAGAAGCTCACCTGCAGGGATGAGCATTTTTTCTCTTGGCAGGCAGGTGTGTCCGTTGCCGAGGTTGTGGCGCAAAACGTGGAGTACACCCGCTCTTATTCGGTACGCTTCGGGCGGTGAATCGGGCAGAGAGGCGGCAATTGCATCGACACGCTCAAAGTTAATGCCAATACCCTCCGCACAAAGCAGGTAGGGGTTGTTGCGCACGGTTTCAACCGCATTGAAGCCGAAAATTTTATAGGTGTTCAGGCTTTCTCTTGCCGTCATACCGTATTTTTCAAGCGCAATAAGCGTCTGCCTTACGGCAAACTGACGGGAAAACTCCGTGCAGATTGTGTTTGCCTTCTCCCGTGAAATGCCCTTGATTTCGCAGAGCCTTTCGGGGTGGCTTTCGAGTATGTCAAAGGAGTCCTCACCGAATTTTTCTATTATCTTCTGTGCCGTTGCAGGGCCTATGCCCTTTACCGTGCCCGAGGAAAGATACTTGTACAAATCCTCTGCACCCGTGGGCATTGAGCGCACACAGCTTGTCGCACGAAGCTGCCTGCCGTAAAGCGGATGCGTGTCAAACGAGCCCCTGACGGTCAGCTTTTCGCCTGCCGCAATTTCGGGCAGGACACCGACAACGGTTATAAATTCGTCGTCCTCACTGCATAATTCAAGCACGGTGAAGCCCGTTTCATCTATATGCACCGACACGTCCTCAACCGTGCCGATTATTTCAACTTCTTCTTTTTCAAACAAGTGAAGAGCTTCCTCCGTTTAAGATTTAGGTTGTTTGT
>JAFXCT010000050.1 GCA_017521365.1 Clostridia bacterium | reverse complement strand
TTCCGATTTGTGAGGGCGGCAAGCTTGTCGGTATTCTCACAAACCGCGACCTTCGCTTTATGACGGATTTCAGCGGCAAAATCGGCGCTGTTATGACAAAGGACAATCTCGTCACAAGCCACATCGGCACAACTCTCGACGAGGCTCAGGCCATCCTTATGAGACACAAGATTGAAAAGCTTCCCCTTGTTGACGAGGGCGGCTTCCTCAAGGGTCTTATCACCATCAAGGATATCGAAAAGGCCGTTCAGTACCCCAACTCCGCAAGAGATGCAAGCGGCAGACTTCTCTGCGCCGCCGCAGTAGGTGCAACGGCAGACGTTCTTGAAAGAGCCTCCGCACTCGTAGACGCAGGCGTTGACGCACTCGTTCTCGACTCCGCACACGGCCACAGCAAGAACATTCTCAAGTCCGTTTCCAAGGTCAAGGCAGCATTCCCGAACCTTTCCGTTATTGCAGGT
The DNA here is from genome assembly GCA_017521365.1 of Clostridia bacterium. GTDB lineage: Bacteria > Bacillota > Clostridia > Oscillospirales > Acutalibacteraceae > UBA8612. Next base: position 7,500 of record JAFXCT010000050.1, on the reverse strand, counting down.
AACGTTGCCACCGCAGAGGGCACAAAGGCCCTTATCGATGCAGGTGCAGACTGTGTAAAGGTCGGTATCGGCCCCGGCTCCATTTGTACAACACGTGTTGTTGCAGGTATCGGCGTTCCGCAGATTACAGCTATTTTCGATGCGGCTGAGGAAGCTTCAAAGCACGGCATAAACATTATCGGTGACGGCGGTATCAAGTATTCCGGCGAAATCGTAAAGGCTATTGCCGCAGGTGCAAGCGTTATTATGGTCGGCTCACTTGTTGCCGGCTGTGAGGAGTCACCCGGCGACACAGAAATCTACCAGGGCAGACAGTTCAAGGTTTACCGCGGTATGGGCTCACTCGGTGCTATGGCAAACGGCAGTAAGGACAGATACTTCCAGGAGGACAACCGCAAGCTTGTTCCCGAGGGTGTTGAAGGCCGAGTTCCTTATAAGGGAATTCTTTCCGACACTATCTTCCAGCTTCTCGGCGGTCTGCGCTCCGGTATGGGCTACTGCGGCTGCCACACAATCCCCGAGCTTCAGGAAAAGGCACGCTTTGTCCGCATAACAAACGCAGGTCTTATCGAAAGCCATCCTCACGACGTTTTCATCACCAAGGAAGCCCCCAACTATTCGGGCGGTAACTGCTAAAATAAACGAAAGGTTATGAGCCGATGAACAGAATCCGTCTCATACTTCTTGCAGGTCTTTGCATATTCGTTGCCTTACTCAGCATAGCCTATATTACCGTAGGTATGGACAGCAAAGAGCCTGAAACCACTACGCAGAACACAACTCAAGAGCCTTCACAGCCCGACACAGCCTCAACTGAGCCGGATACGGAAAGCGAAACTACAACAGAAGCTGTTTCCGAAGCCGAAACGACCACTGTGGCAGAAAACACGACGAAGGAGCCTGAGACTATGGGCAGCGGATACGAATACGCCTATGCGGGCTTCAACCCGTCGGTAGCCGTAGTTGATTCGGAAAAGTGGTATCTTCTGCTCGTTAATCAGGATTACATCCTGCCCGAGGGCTACACCGTTCAAACGGCAGAGGTAAAGGGCGGCGGTCAGTCGCTTGACCACCGTGTTGTACCGCACTATAACAAAATGATTGCCGCAGCAGAGGCTGACGGAATTGACCTTATTCCCGTTTCGGGCTACAGAAGCCTGTCAAGGCAGAAGAGTAATTTCCAACGCAAAATTGATTATTACGCTTCTCTCGGCTATTCAAAGGCGGAGGCTACCCGTCTTGCCGCCAAGATAGTCCTTATGCCCGGCACGAGTGAGCACAACGCAGGCCTTGCAATGGATTTCGGCACAAACGGCAACTACACGCTTGACGAAAACTTTGCAAACACCGAGGCTTTCAAATGGCTGAGCGAAAATGCAGCAGATTACGGCTTCATCCTCCGCTATGAGGAGGACACGCAGGATATCACGAAGATAACCTATGAGCCGTGGCACTGGCGCTACGTCGGCGTTGACGCTACCAAGGAAATCAAGGCGCAGGGTGTGACACTCGAAGAATATCTCGGAATGGATTAACAGATAATGAAAAAGAAAACGTTAAACCCCATCACACCGATGCCAAAAAAGACAATCGCCGTGTGGTGGATATGCAGAGGTGCCTTGCTCATCTGGGGCATCAACGGCCTTTTCAGGGGCTACACCTCGGAATTTTTACAGGGGCTGTTTGCAATTGCCTTTACTCATCTTTGGGACATGTTTCAGCTTCTCGGCGGTAAATCCTTCATTACAAGATTGCCGTGGCAGTTTCAGACACATCTCACGCTGTTTATAACGCTTGGTGTGTGCATAGGCTCAACGCTGAATAACCGCACCGACTTTTCGTATTCGGACATCGTAACCCACTTCTTTGCCGGCTTCATAGCCTCGGGCTGGAGTGCAAGACTGCTGATAATTATGCAGGAAAAGAAAAACATTCCTCTTGCCCCCTCAATTGCGGCTATGGCAGGCTTTGCAATGGCTGTTGCAATTCTCGTCGGTTGGGAATTTTATGAGTTCACAATGGACAAGCTTTACGGCTTCAATCTCCAGGTTTCAAGTCCGTTTACAAATGAGGGTCTAATCGACACTATGTGGGACTTCATACTCGGTGCAGGCGGTGCGCTGACGGGTATGTTCTGCTTCGCCTTTGCAGATGCAAAAAAGCGCAAAGCCGCAAACAAATAAAATTTTCGAGCACGAAGGCAAAACTTCGTGCTCTTTTCATTTGGCAGACATATATATTACGGGAGTGATTTTTATGTTTGCGGTTATCTTAACTGAAAGAGAAAGCAGAAAATTCAGAAAAAGGAAAACCGAAATTGAAGCCGTACAAACCTCCGTGCGAGGCGGTGCACCGTTCAGGATAGTTACAATCAGCAAAGGCAGGAAGGACGTTGATTGGCACCGTGTTGCCGAGCTTGCAAGCTGTGCAAGCAGAAACCTTCTCGTGCCGGACGGCTTCATTCTGCCCGACAGCCCTTACCTGAAGCTGTTTGAAGCCGATACGCTTCCCCTGCTGATTACGCTCAATACGGCGGCAAAAAAGCTGAAAGCCCTGCCGGGTGCAACCAAACGCAGTCTGCTGATAGAGGACAAAAACGCCGTACTTTCCGACTACATTGACAGGGTTGCCGCCTGCGCCGCTAAAATAAAAATCGTAACGGACAAACCGCAGGACTATTATAACGCAGGTCTGAGGCTTATGGAACGCTTCGGTGCCTCGCCGATAGTTTGCGGAGAAATAAACGAAAACGAAAAATTCGACGCCGCCGTTTCACAGAAACCGTTAATTAATGCCTCTTTAAATTTCAGCGTTTCACAAATCAAGGCAGACGGCTCGCCCGAAATACCCGAGCAGTACGCACGGCTCTGTCCCACGGGAATTGACCGCTTTGATTTTATGTGCGCTCTGTTTGAGTGCAGCGGAGTAAAAGCAATCGGCGAATATACGCTCTATGACTTGATTTCATCCAAAAAGAACGATATAATCTAACATATAAAATGTAAGGTAAGTGAAAAAATGAAGCTCGTTGCACCCGACTACTACGACAAATTTTCCTGTATAGCCGATAAATGCAGACATTCCTGCTGTGTCGGCTGGGAGATTGATATTGACGAAGGCACATACGAATACTACAAAACCGTCAGCGGTGATTTGGGCGAGGCACTAAAAGCCAATATCTCCGTTTGCAACGGCACGGCAAGCTTTACGCTTGACGAAAGTGAACGCTGTCCGTTTCTTGAAAAGAACGGGCTTTGCAGACTTATAAAAGAGCTTGGCGAGGGCTCATTATGCGGCATCTGCGCCGACCACCCGAGATTCAGAAGCTTTTATTCCGAAAGAACGGAAATCGGGCTCGGGCTTTGCTGTGAAGCGGCGGCAGAGCTGATTTTAAAGCAGGAACACAAGGTTGGGCTTATAACACTTGAAGAAGATGAAGAAAGCCTGACCAAGGACGAAGAGTATCTGCTGGGCTACAGAAATCAGCTTTTTGCAACAGCTCAGGACAGGGAATTTACCGTTGAAGAACGTCTTGAAAACCTGGGCTTTTTAGGCGGAACGCATCTGCCCGAAAAGAGCTTTGCCGAATGGGCAGATGTTTTTCTTTCGCTTGAACGGCTTGACGAAGCTTGGACGGACAAGCTGAATTTATTAAAGCAAGCCAAAGCTAACGCTGTCCCCTCTTCACTTGAAATCCCCTTTGAACAGCTGCTTGTATATCTGCTTTACCGCCATATACCGAGTGCGCTTGATGACGGCGATATTGCTTCCAAAATCGGCTTTGCGGTGCTGAGCGTTAAAATTATTGCCGCAATACTGTCTGAGGAAGAAAAGCAGGATTTTGAAACGCTTGCCGAGCTTGTCAGGCTCTATTCCTCGGAGATAGAATATTCCGACGAAAACCTAAACACAATTTGGGATTTGTTATATGAACAGAACGATTAATTACACCATACCGCCCGAATACGACGGCGAAAAAGTGAATACCTTTCTGCGAAGCGGTGTAGGGCTGTCCTACCGTATGGTACGCTCGCTCAGGCAGATTAAAGGCTCAATGCTGCTTGACGGCGAGTACATCCGCACGATAGACCCGCTGAAAGCAGGCTCAACGCTGACCCTTACCCTGCCGCAGGACAAAAGCACGGCAGAGCCTCAAAAAGCGGATTTTGAGATTGTTTACGAGGACGGCGACATTTTGGTTGTCAACAAGCCCGCAGGGCTTGCAATGCACCCGACGCACAACCATCAGGGCGACACACTGGCAAACGCCGTTTCCTACTACCTGACACAAAGCGGCAGAGACGCCGTTTTCCGTGCGGCAGGCAGGCTTGACAAGGGCACGTCGGGGCTTGTAATAATCGCCCTGCACAAAATGGCGGCAAGCAAGCTGGCAGGAAATTACGAAAAGCAGTACACCGCTATTGTTGAAGGTGAATACACGGGTACAGGCACAATTGATGCACCGATAATCCGCCCCGACCCGATGAAAACAATCCGTGCCGTAGGCGAAGGCGGAGAGGAAGCGGTTACGCATTGGAAGTCACTCGGCAGTAAAAATGGGCTGAGCCTGCTTGAAATTAACCTTGAAACAGGCAGAACACACCAGATAAGGGTGCATTTTGCTTCGCAGGGCACACCGCTTGCAGGTGATGAAATGTACGGCGGCCACACCGACAAAATCACACGCCACGCCCTGCACTGCGGCAAGCTGACCCTCACCCACCCCGTAACGGGCGAAGAAATGACCTTCACCGCAGAATTGCCCGAGGATATGGCAAGCTTGGCAAGAGAAATATAAAACAGCAAGAGCAAGATGCACCGACAAAGTACAACTTGCTCTTTTTAATTTAATTCATAATTCTGAATTCCTAATTAAAATATTCCCGGAATAAGATGTGCCAGACCCAGCCCTGCACCGAAGGAAAGTACGTTTGCAACAAGTGCATAAAGAATTGCTTTCTTTTTGCTTACATCAAGCGGATTTTTCTTTATATACAGGCTGTAGGCAACCGCCTCAACGGCGAATACACATATTTCGAGGAAAACGTAATATGCCGCGAAAGCCATTGACCCGTGGTTTATATCCACGCTGAAAAGAATGAGATTCAGCGCAATCTGCGTTATTACGTTAACGGCCGTGATAAAGCCGAGAAGATTTTTCTTTTTGAAGCCGAAAATTAAGGCGACCGCAATTTCGAGTGCGAGCGTAATTGCTATTCTTGCAACAAGGGAAATTATTTCCCACTTATAGTCGTAGCTTTCCTCTGCGTGAAGCAGAATGTCCGTAACTGAATACAGCTCTTCCGGCACGGTGGAAGGCTCACTACTGCCCTGCTGAAGCTCAGCCTGTATGCTCTCCATATCCTCCTTTAATGGATATGAGCAGATTTCTGTTGACTGCTCTGTAACGCCCTGCAAATCCTCCGCAGTGTCCGACATCAGCTCGTTTGAGGAGGCTTGAGTCACCGCTTCAAGTGCAGATTTTACACCGACTTTGCTCACGTCAACGGTATAGTAGCTGTCAAAGGCATAGCTCTCGTAAATCGGCGTTACGGCAAAGGTATCGGTTTCGGGGAAATAGAGCAACAATTTAAACGGGTCGGGCGGATAATAGCCCCACTTGAAGCCCTCATTTTCGGTACAGTTCCAGAACTGCTGGAGGAAATAATAGCCGTCGCTATCCTTGTAATCAACGAATTTCCGCCAGATTCCGGGGTCATCCTCGTGGTAGGCGTACATTTCCTCGCCTTCCTTCCACGCTCTGTTGGGGCCGTAGGACTCATCCTCAGAAAGCAGAGTGCCGTAGCACTCCCTGCCATCAAGCCCGACAAGCTCAATTACAACGCTCGGCTTCGGGCCCGTGTCGGCAAAGGCTGTGAATGAGAAAACAAGACTTAATATAAGAACGACGGGAACAATTTTTGTCAAAGCTCTTTTCATACATTTAGCCTCCCTTAACCACATTTAAGCTGTGTCATTCTGAACGCAGTGAAGAATCTTTATATAGCATTAAGATTCTTCGGCTTCGCCTCAGAATGACATTTTTTTACTGACTTGTTAAACTAAAAAACGCTTCGTATTCTTTATTTTCAATGTCTATTAAAATTTTGTACTGTTCACCCGATTTCAGGTTTTCATATTCTGCAAGGTCAATTTCAAAGCTGACGGTAATTTCGTCTCTCATACTTGAGGGTAGCGCTTTGTAGGCAATTGCAGGCTTGGGGTGGTTGTTCGGAACAAGCACCCATTCGCCACCGTTATTTTCCCAAAGGTCAACGGTTTTGGAGTAGCCGAAGCCGACGTTTGCCGTATCGGTAATCGAAAGGGTGATTTTACTGTCTGAAGCGTATTCAGCCCTGTCAAGCTCGATGAATATTTCAGGGCTTACCGTAGTCGGCTTCACTGCTTCGGGCGGACGTGTAGGCGAAATTTCGGGCTGCGAAACAGAATGAGCAACGCTTGTACGTTCAGACCCGTCCGACGGTCGGGTCGGTGAAACTTCGGTTACAGATGCAGACTGTTTATCGGTTGTGGGTGAGCCGTTCAACGACGGTTGCTTTACAGCTGTCTGCGTTTCATCGCACACGTCTGTCAGAGGTACATAACTGTCACTTGCGGCAGTTGTATCAGCTTCGTAGTTCGGGTCTTCATTGCCTGCAGGCATCATTGCGGGCAGAACCATAACCGTATAAAGCACCGCAACGAGCACAAAGGGTACCGAAAACGTGATTATGTTCCTGCGTGTCTTTTTCTTTTCCTTTAAATATGTTTCTTTTCTTTGGTAAATTTCATTTACAAATTCTTCGTGGTTTCTCATAAAAGCTCTTCGCCCTCCTTTCCGAGGATGGTCCGAAGCTCTTTCTTCGCCCTGTACAAGAGATTGTCAACCTGTTTCTTGCTTTTTTTCATTACACGTGCCGTTTCCTCATAGGTAAGCTCTTCAAAATACACAAGGTGCACGGCAATCTGCATATCCGTACCGAGCTTTGATATTGCTTCGTTAACGGCTTTCTTGCGTTGGTCGGCAAGTATTACGCTTTCCAAGGACATATAATCCTCGCTCAATAGCGCTTCTTCAAGCGGCATCAGCCTTTTCTGCCTGCGCAGGAAGTCAATGGCACGGCTGCGCCCGAGCATAAAAAGGTAGGTTTTAAGGCTTACTTTGAAATTATAGCGTTTTGGGTGTACGAGGATATACATAAAAACGTCGATTGCAATATCTTCCGCCGCAGATGTGTCGTGCACGTAGCGGCTGATGAAAAAAGTCAAGGGCTCACGGTATTCTCTTACAACAAGGTCGAAGGCGGCTTCATCGCCATCAAGGAAACGGCGGTAGCTACTTGCACCGTTATCCATTTTTCTCCTCTCCCTTCAACAATTATACGAATGAGATACCGAAAGTCCTTATTTTTTTACAGCTCTCCGTCTGCAAAGCGTGTTGTTTTGATTGTAAGCGTCAGCGCAATTTCGGCAAAGCGGCGGCTGCTGACGGGGAAATCC
>JAFXCT010000049.1 GCA_017521365.1 Clostridia bacterium | reverse complement strand
CCCTTGCCTTGGGTGAATAATGCTTGTATTTCATACCCGGTGAAGCGGCTTTTGCGTTTTCCTGCAATTCGGAAAGCACGGCTGAATCCACTTCGACCTCGCCGAGCACACCTTCAAGCTGTTCAAGCGATATTCCTCCCGGACGCAGAAGCCTCGGCTTTTCGCCTACAAGCGAAACAACGGTTGATTCAACGCCGACGACGCAGCTTCCGCCGTCAAGAATAGCGTCTGCCCTGCCCCACATATCGTCAATTACGTGCTTTGCGGTGGTGGGACTCGGGCTGCCCGAAAGGTTTGCGGAAGGAGCCGCAAGCGGTACACCTGCCGCCTTTATAATATCCCTTGCCGCAGGATGTGAGGGCATACGCACGGCAACGGTATCAAGTCCGCAGCTTACCTCATCGGGAATGTTTTCACCCTTGGGCATAATAATTGACAAAGGACCGGGCCAGAATTTTTCCGCAAGAGCAATCGCACCCTCGGGAACCGAGCTGACGATACCGTCAAGCTGTGAGATATCGCAGATATGGACAATAAGCGGATTGTCCTGCGGTCTGCCCTTTGCCTTGAAAATCTTTGCAACCGCTTGCCCGTCAAAAGCGTTGGCGGCAAGACCGTAGACGGTTTCGGTGGGTATGCCTGCTATACCGCCGTTACGCAGAATTGAGCCTACCTCACGCACACCGTCTTCATCATATTTAAAAAGTTTCGTTTCAGTCATAGTCAATTACCGGATTTTAGTTTTTCCGCAGTATCGGCTGAAATGAGCGCATCAACAAGCTCGTCAAGACTGCCGTTGAGAATTGCCTCCAGCTTATACAGGGTAAGGCCGATACGGTGGTCCGTCATCCTGCCCTGCGGATAGTTATAGGTTCGTATTCTTTCGCTTCTGTCGCCCGTACCGACCTGAAGCTTTCTTTCGCCTGCAATTTCGCTTGCCTGCTTTTCACGCTCAGCCTCAAGTATTCTTGAACGCAGGATTTTCATAGCCTTGTCACGGTTTTTGTGCTGGCTTCGTTCATCCTGACATTCAACAACCGTACCCGTGGGAATGTGAGTGATACGTATAGCCGATTCGGTTTTGTTGATGTGCTGGCCGCCTGCACCGCTTGAACGGAAGGTGTCCACCTGCAAATCGGCAGGGTTTATTTCAACGTCAACCTCCTCCGCCTCGGGAAGCACGGCAACCGTAACCGTAGAGGTGTGAATTCTGCCCTGGCTTTCGGTTTCGGGCACACGCTGTACCCTGTGCACACCGCTTTCAAACTTGAAGCGTGAGAAAGCACCCTCACCGCTTATCATAAAGCTGATTTCCTTGAAGCCACCAACCTCTGTTTCGTTTGCGCTGAGTATTTCGGATTTCCAGTTCTTTGTGGCGGCGTACATTGAGTACATTCTGTAAAGAGAGTTTGCAAAGAGAGAAGCCTCGTCGCCGCCTGCACCGCCTCGGATTTCGACGATAACGTTTCTGTCGTCGTTCGGGTCACGGGGAAGAAGCAGAATTTTAAGCTCCTGCTCTGCCGTTTCGAGTGCGGCTTTTGCCGTTTCAAGCTCCTCCTCAGCCATTTCCCTGAGCTCGGCATCAAGCGAGGAATCCTCAAGCATTTCCCTGGCACCCTGAATATCCGAAACGCATTTCTTATATTCACGGAATTTTTCAACTACGGGCGTAAGGTGCTTGATTTCCTGCATATACTTTTTGTAAAGCTCCATATCGGAAACAACGTCAGGCTCGCAGAGCAAGGCGTTAATTTCCTCGTAGCGTTTTTCAACCTGTTCCAGCTTATCAGTCATTTTCTTTTCTCTCTATCCTTTTAATACTTTTTTCCGCCTTGGAGCGCGGAATCATAATTTCTCTGCCGCACCCGGTACAGCGCAGGCGGAAATCCATCCCCGTGCGCAGTACCTCAAAGGTATTTACACCGCAGGGATGAGGCTTTTTCATATAAAGAATATCCTTTATTCGTACGTCCATAGCTACACCGCCCCAATTTATTCCATTGTTATTATAGCATACATTCATAAAAATATCAATCTTCAATAATGCAGGGAATTTTAAAGCCGAAGCAGCATATATATATGATTAGTAAAACCTGAAATGCAAGGGAGGTAGCGGCAAACGCGCCGCAAACAAATGAAAAGATACTCACCCGAAGGCAGACTTATTTCAACACCGGAAAACAAAAAGAATACGGCCGACAAGGGCTCGCTGATAAACGCCTGCCGTAACCGCACCGTGCTTGAATCAAGGGTACTGCTGTGCGACAACGAGCACAATCTGCACCTTGACCTCGGCCCGATGCGAGGAATCATTCCACGCTGTGAGGGCGCAATAGGAATTGAAGACGGAAGCGTGCGTGACATTGCGCTTATTTCAAGAGTCAACAAGCCCGTATGCTTCATCATAACGGGCTTTGAAACCGACAGCTACGGCGAAACAATGGCAATACTAAGCAGAAAGCGTGTTCAGCAGGACTGTTACAATGAATACATTTGCAAGCTAAATAAGGGCGACGTAATTGACGCAAAAATAACGCACACGGAGGGCTTCGGCGCTTTTGCGGATATAGGCGCAGGGCTTGTTGCGCTGATGCCCATTGACGCAATTTCCGTTTCACGCATCCCCCACCCCAACGTGCGCTTCCGCGCCGGCGACGATATAAAAGCGGTAATCAAGGACATTGCGCCCGACGGAAAAATCACGCTCAGCCACAAGGAGCTGCTCGGCACCTGGGAGCAGAACGCACAGAATTTCAAGGCAGGCGAAACCGTGCCCGGTATTGTGCGCTCGGTTGAAAAATACGGCATTTTCGTTGAGCTGACTCCGAATCTTGCAGGGCTTGCCGAGCCTGCACCCGACGTAAAAGCGGGACAGAACGCAACGGTTTACATCAAAAGCCTCATACCCGAAAGAATGAAAATCAAGCTGATTGTGGTCGATGCGTTTGACGCACAGTATCCACCTGCCGCACCGCAGTATTACACGGACGCAAAGCATATCAGCCGCTGGGTGTATTCGCCGGAGAGCTGTACGAGGGTGATAGAAAGCGTTTTTTAAATACAGTTTGTTAAACAGACTGCTAATGAAAAATGAATAATGAAATCGCATACGCTGATGAATAATGAATAATAAGGGGAGGGCTACGCCCTCACCCATTTATATATTCGGGTGCGGGTGT
>JAFXCT010000048.1 GCA_017521365.1 Clostridia bacterium | reverse complement strand
TTCACGAATCGCCCGTTTTGTACTGTCATATCGCTTTTACGGCGGGCGATTCGTGAATCGCCCCTACTATACTATCCACGCACTGCTCGGGTGTCAGCCCCGTACAGTCGAGCGTTATATCCGCATACCTTTCGTAAAGCGGTGCTCTTTCCTCAAAAAGCTGGGCTACGGTTGAGCCGTTTTTCATTGCAACGCCTCGGGTTTTAATATCCGCAAGCCTTTTTTCAATTTCGGAAAGCGGCAGTTTGAGGTAAACGAAAACGCCGTTCTTTTTAAGCTTTTCCATAGCTTCCTTGCCGTAAACGGCGCTGCCGCCCGTGGCGATAACGCAGTTTTCAAGCTCGCAGCCGCAGATTATATCGTTTTCAACCTGTAAAAATCCGTCCGTGCCCTTTTCTTCAATTATGCCGCAAAGGCTCTTTCTGCAGGTGTTCTGAATTATAAGGTCGGTGTCCGTAAACGAACAGAGCAGACTCTTTGCAAGCAGTACGCCGATAGTGCTCTTTCCGGCACCTGGCATACCGATTAAAACAATGTTTTTCATAGATACTCCATACTTTTTTGAAAATACAACTATAAAAATGTATACATCTGTTATCAAGAGCGTTGTATAGGTAACGGTCAATATTCTTCTATTTCATAATCTAGAGTAACCCTATAAAGCACTGGTTTAATGTTAGAATCGTTTATCATTTCACCATCCAGTTTAAAAAGAAAAGGATTGCATGAACGTAGATTCGACAAATAATAAATAATGTGATTTGATGATGTTTTTAATTTTTGATATTCATTATCTGATATATAGAAATCGAAATACTTTAATTTACTTGCTTTTGATTTTACTTCAATATGAATTTCAGCTCCTGTGGTATCGAAAGAGAGTATATCATATCCCAAAGAGGCATCCGATGATACAATAGTTACTTTTTCACACAAATCTTTTCTGCCAATGGAAGTTAATATTTCTTTTTCGTACTTTAAGATTAATTCTTCACCCAAAGAGCCTACAGCCATTTTGTTTTTGTGTGCTTTTATATAATCTTTAACAGTTGCGTTTGTTGATGAATTAAAACTGTGTATTCCCGTTATTGAAAAATGACTAACCTCACGAATGGTTTTTTCTTCAATGTTTCTGCTTTGTTCATCAATCTCATCATCTTGCTCATCATCAAGTAATTCCATAAGTATTGGGAAATAGGAAAGCTTAATTCTTGATGTAGCTTGCGACAATTTAATCGAAAAATTTTCAAACATAGTTTCGCCTTTGATTGGAGAAGACAACAATTTAATGGAGTTTTCGGCGAAGATATAGTATCCTCTATATCCAGCTTCGTAATTAGGGTTGTTTTCTGTTATTGTTGCTTCACTTTCGTATAAGGCATAACCAATAATATTCCCTTTATACTGAAACAGTATTAACGTGTTCTTTTCTACGGATAAATTGTGGGCTTTGTAATAATATTTATTACCTCTTGATGGCATTTCCTTCAAGAAAAAGTTTTTGACTTTTTCGTAACTATTGAAAATGGTCGTACTTAAGGGTAATATTCTTATATCAGGAATAATGATATCATTAGTTTCAAGAAATGTACATCCCTCAAATAAATCTTCAGGAGGAGTCGAACATCCTCTGCATTTCATACATCGACTTTGACTAAAAGGTTTTCCTTTACTATCGTGTCTATAACCAAAGTATTCAGGACAGTTATAGAACACATCTTGTCCGTATGCAACAGAGCAAGACGGACAGGTTTTATATAAATCTCTGTTTCTCCAAAAATATAATGATCTATTTAAATCCTGTGACATATAATTCTCCTTTAATTTTCAGTAAAAATACTTTTCACTCTTTTGGTTATGTAGTGCTTATTTCTTAAAAGTTAGAAATCAAAAGCTCCTTGATTTTGCCTCTGTTTTTGCTGTTACTGTTAATCATTCTGACAGCATCAACTCTTGCGATATTATATGATGAATAAATTTCATCGAAGAAGTTATCTTCTTCATTTGCGTTTTTAGGATCGGAATTACTTACAACAATCTTTGCACCCTTTTTATCCATTTCATCAACAAAAGCTGCAAGTTCTTTTTGTGCTTCATCATCGAATAGGTTTTCGGTGTAAGCGGTAAATCCTGCCGTTTCTGTGAGCGGTCTGTAAGGTGGATCAAAATAAACAAAGGTGTGTTTGTCAATGAAATCTGCCGATTCTCTGTAATCTCCGCAGAAGATGTGAACGTGTTGAAGTTTATCGGAAACAGCAACAAGATTCTTTTCATCACAAATCAAAGGATTTTTATATGCACCCATAGGAACATTGAACTGTCCTTTTTTATTTACTCGGTAAAGACCGTTGAAACAGGTTTTATTAAGGAATATGAGGAGTGCGGCAGTTTCAACATTGAATGTGTTTGTGCTTTTAAGATAATTGAATCTTTCTCTTTGAATATAGTAATATTCTTTTCTCTGTTCATCGTTCAAAGGAATAAATTCATCCTGCATTTTATTGAGCAGGACAATAAGGCTATCTGCATTATCACGGATAATCCTGTATGTGTTTATCAGTTCGGCATTTGTATCTCCGATATATATTTCTTTCAAATTGTATTTACTAAGAATATCGAACAGGACAGCACCGCCGCCGACAAAAGGCTCAGCATATTTTGTGATTTTTGAATCAGCAAAGGGATAATATTTTTCTATTTCGTTGAGTAGCTGACCCTTTCCGCCGGCCCATTTCAAGAAGGGCTTGACGGATTTTTCTTCGGTCTTTGCATATCTCAATGTTCGGGCATCTTCGGGTTTGGTTGCGTCGATTGGGATAATCCACATATTGCCGAGCATAGCAACATTGTCGATTCTGTTTTCCCTGCAAAGAGTAATTACTCTTCTGTGGGAAATGTTCCATTTTTTAGCAGCTTCATTTGCAGTCATAAACGCTAACATAATAATCCCTCCAACTCAATGACTTTATTATATTCCACTTCTGGAATAAAAGCAATACCGTTTTGATAATATAACTAAAAAACTTATGCAATGCGGCAGATTATTCTCCGTACAGGTTGCTTGACGAAATATGGGGTTTATGGTAATATGAAAATGTAAAATAAGGGTACAAAAAAATATAAAAACCTCTGACGAAAACAGAATTGTTGTGGAGTTAACCACGGTGAGGTTTTTGCTTGTCGATCGTCTGGGCAGCACTTCTGTTTCTGAAGTGTTGCCCTTTTTGCTTTGTTTATATTTTTTTCTATATATGAAGTTTAAAAGGAAAGGTGATTAAGATGTTTGAACAGTGGAACGGCTTTAAGGCCGGCAAATGGCAGGACGAAATAAACGTGCGTGACTTTATTCAGCTCAACTACACACCCTATGAGGGCGACGAGAGCTTCCTTGCAGGTCCTACCGACCGTACAAAGAAGGTTTACGAAAAGTTTGATGCGCTTCTCAAGGAGGAGCAGGCCAAGGGCGGCGTGCTTGACGTTGATACGGTAACGGTTTCTTCGCTTACCGCCTATATCCCCGGCTATCTTGATAAGGAAAACGAAATTATCGTCGGCTTGCAGACGGATAAGCCCCTTCGCAGAGGCGTAAACCCCTTCGGCGGTATGAATATGGTCAGAAAGGCCTGTAAGGCTTACGGCTATGAGCTCAGCGAGGTTGTTGAGGAGGAATTCCGCTACAGAACAACCCACAACGACGGCGTTTTCAGAGTATATAACGACGAAATCCGTGCCGCACGCCACACTGGTATTATTACGGGTCTGCCCGATGCATACGGCAGAGGCAGAATTATCGGCGACTACAGGCGTGTTGCGCTTTACGGCGTGGATAAGCTTATTGAAGAAAAGCTCAGGGACAAGGCGGCAATTGCGGCAAACGACGTGCTGGCAGAGGATATCCGCAGACTTGAGGAGCTTTTCCAGCAGATTAATTTCCTCGGCAAGCTCAAGGAAATGGCTGCAATGTACGACTGCGACATTTCCGTTCCCGCAAAGGACTCCAGGGAGGCTGTGCAGTGGCTGTATTTCGGCTACCTCGGCGCAATCAAGGAGCAGAACGGTGCGGCAATGAGCCTCGGCAGAACGTCAACCTTCCTCGATATCTACTTCGAGCGTGACCTTAAAAACGGTACGTACACCGAAGAGCAGATTCAGGAAATTATGGACGATTTCGTTATGAAGCTGCGTATGGCACGTCACCTGCGTACGCCCGAATACAACGAGCTTTTTGCAGGCGACCCGATGTGGATTACCGAAGCAATCGGCGGTATGGGCGAGGACGGCAGAACGCTTGTCACAAAGAACTCCTTCCGTGTGCTTCACACGCTTTATAACCTCAACCCCAGCGCTGAGCCGAATATGACCGTGCTCTGGTCAACTCAGCTTCCCCACGCCTTCAAGCGCTTCTGTGCAAAGGTAAGCTGTGATACGGACTCCATCCAGTACGAGAACGACGACGTAATGCGCCCCGTTTACGGTGACGATTACGCAATTGCCTGCTGTGTTTCCGCAATGAGAGTGGGCAAGGATATGCAGTTCTTCGGCGCAAGAGCAAACCTTGTAAAGCTGCTGCTGATGGCTCTCAACGGCGGTAAGGACGAAAAGAGCGGTATGCAGGTTGCCCCTGCAGGCAAAAAGTTCGAGGGTGAGTACCTCGACTACGATACCGTGCTCGACCTTATGAACGAGTACCGTCCGTGGCTTGCAAAAACCTACGTCAAGGCAATGAATATGATTCACTATATGCACGACAAGTATGCCTACGAGAAGGTGCAGATGGCTCTTCACGATACGGACGTGCACCGCTATATGGCTTTCGGTGCGGCAGGCCTTTCTGTTCTTGCCGACTCGCTTTCCGCAATCAAATACGCTAAGGTTAAGGTTATCCGTGATGAAAACGGACTCATCACCGACTTTGAAACAACGGGCGATTTCCCGAAATACGGCAACGACGACGACCGTGCAGATATGATTGCCAAGGAGCAGATTGAGCTGTTCTTTAATGAACTCAAAAAAGTTCCGACCTACAGAGATGCCGAGCACACACTCTCCATTCTCACAATTACCTCAAACGTTGTTTACGGCAAAAAGACGGGTAACACACCCGACGGCAGACGTGCAGGCGAGCCCTTTGCCCCCGGTGCAAACCCGATGCACGGCAGAGACGCTTCCGGCGCACTCGCTTCGCTCAACTCCGTTGCAAAGCTTAGCTACGACTGCTGTAAGGACGGCATTTCAAACACCTTCTGCGTAATTCCACAGGCACTCGGTGCTGACAACGAAACACGCTACGAAAACCTGAGCGGTATTATTGACGGCTATTTCTCACAGAATGCACAGCACATCAACATTAACGTTTTCGACAGAGAAATGCTCATTGATGCCTCCGAGCACCCCGAAAAGTACCCCAACCTCACAATCCGTGTTTCAGGCTACGCAGTAAACTTCCATAAGCTCTCCAAGGAACAGCAAAGGGAAGTTATCGCAAGAACATTCCACGGGAATATGTAATTTCAGTTCAGTGGTTTTTCCGCTGAACTGAAATTAAGTGCAAAATGCAAAGTTTAAAATGCAAAATTAAGGGTCGCTTCGCTCCGATTATAATGGGTGAGGGCGAAGCCCTCCCACAATTTTGCACTTTGCATTTTGCCTTTTGCATTTTTGTTTGCATAAACCGTATGAAAGGAGAACAGCTTTGGAAAATCAGTTACTCGGCAAAGTCCACTCCTTCCAGAGCCTCGGTGCGGTTGACGGGCCGGGGATACGGTTCGTTGTGTTTATGCAGGGCTGTCCCTACCGCTGTCCGTACTGCCACAACCCCGACACCCGTCCGTTTTCGGGCGGTGAGGAATATACGGTTGAGGAAATTGTGAAAAAAGCCGTGCGCTTCAAAAGCTATTTCGGCGAAAAGGGCGGAGTTACCGTTTCGGGCGGTGAGCCGCTGGCACAGGCGGAGTTTGTTGCGGCACTTTTTGAAGAACTTCATAAGGCTGGCATAAACACAGCACTCGATACCGCAGGCTATCCCGTAAATGAAGCTGTAAAAAAAGTTCTTGAGCATACAGACACCGTGCTTTGTGACATCAAATTCCCGACGGACGAACAGTACAAAAATTATATAGGCACTTCGCTTGATACGGTGCTGAATTTCATTGATGAATGTAATAAATATGATATAAGTATTATAATACGCCACGTTGTTGTACCCGGTATGACCGACAGCGTTGAAAACATAAAGCAGATTGCCGCCCTTGCAAAAAGAGCAAAAAGCTTACAAAAAATAGAGCTTCTGCCGTTCAAAAAGCTCTGCGTGCAGAAATACGACGAGCTCGGCATTGACTTCCCGCTGAAAAATACACCCGAGTGTGATACAAAAACAATAGACAAATTAAAAAATCTGCTGTAACTTTACGCTACAGCAGATTTGTTTTATTTATTCAGATGATTTCAAATTCAACCTTCTGTGCGTGGCAGCAGGCGATGATATCGCCGAGGGTCTTATCAAAATCTGCCTTGAACTTTTCGGGGGTCTTGATAGTCATTGAGTCAACGTCTGCCTTCATGGAGATGTTGTTTTCACTCTTGTACTTTCTGACCTCGGAAACGGCTTCCTTTACAAGCTCGCCGAATTCAAGTGCTTCCTTGTCGTCCTCGCCGTCAACGTTCCAGAAGTTGAGGTGAAGGCTCTCGATGCCTTCCTTGTCCTTGAAAGCGTCCTGATAAATGAACTCTGTCATATGCGGTACGAAAATGCCGTACATCTTGAGGATGTTGAGCAGGCAGTAGTAGATAGCGTACTGACCGCTTCTGCGCTCGGCATAGCCGTGTACCTCGGGCTGATAGAGTCTCTCCTTGCTGATTTCTACGTAGTAGTCGCAGAAATCCTTCCAGAAGAAGTCGTCAATCTCGTGTCTTGCGGAGCCGATTTCGTACTCGTCAAGCAGCTTTATGCAGCGGCGCATAGTCTGCTTGCAACGCTCAACAATCCACTTGTCAACGGGCAGAAGTTCTGCGGGAGCGTCAGCCTTGGTGTAGTCCTCAAGGTGAGAAAGCGTGAACTTGGATGCGTTCCACAGCTTTGTGAGGAAGCGGTTTGCAATCTTGAGCTCATCGTCGGAGAAATAAGTATCTGTACCGAGCTTGGTGTTTGCAGCCCAATAGCGGATGCAGTCTGCGCCGAACTCCTCAACAAGCTGAGCAGGTGACTTGACTGCGTTGCCCTTGGACTTGCTGATTTTTTCGCCCTTCTTTGCAAGAACGAAGCCGCAAACCATAATGTCCTGCCACGGAATGTTGCCCGTGTGGTACATACTCTTGGCGATTGTATAGAATGCCCAGGTTCTGATGATTTCGTGAGCCTGAGTTCTCATTGTCATAGGAGCAATTTTGTCGGAAAGGTCTGTTCCGTCGGGCTCTTCCCAGTGTGCGTTAATCTGGGGTGTCATTGAGGAGGTTGCCCAGGTGTCAAGAACAGAGGATTCGGGAATCCACTCGTTGCAGCCGCAGTCGCAGGTTGCCTCGGGAGTGAATTCAAGCGGGTTAACGGGGAGAATGCTCTCGTCTGCAAACATCGGCTTGCCGCACTTCTTACAGTACCATACCGGGAACGGAACGCCGAAGTAGCGCTGACGGGAAATACACCAGTCCCACTTGAGGTTTTCAACCCAAACGTCGTAACGGCTCTTCATAAATGTGGGGTACCAGTTGATTTTCTTACCGGCCTCAACAACCGCCTCAACCTCAGGATTTTTCTCCTTATAATTTAAAATCAGCTCATCTTCGCCTTTATTAGTCTGATTAATCGTGTATCG
>JAFXCT010000047.1 GCA_017521365.1 Clostridia bacterium | reverse complement strand
GTACGACAACGAGAACTCCTACACAAGCCAGATGGTTCGTACAATCAAGTACTTCGCTGAGCTTGCCTAAGTTCTGAACTGCGAATAAAGTCGTAAGACCATAAATAAACGGAGAAGGTTTAAAAACCCTCTCCGTTTTTTATTTGTCACCTTTTTGCCCGCTCGACGTACCTTTGTACGCCTTCGGGGTGAAAAATAATAAAGAAGAAATAATAATTTCTTCCGTAGGGAGCGACGCCTCGTCGCTCCGTTTTGAAATATTATATCAATTTTACGGCGAGCTGTAGTACCTTGTTTCACCTAAAACTTCACAGTAGGGGCGGCTATCAGCCGCCAGCAAACTGAGCGTTATCAACACGGGCGGATAATATCCGCCACTACAAAAAGTCAACTTTAAGATGAAACAAGGTAGTAGGGGACAGCATCCTCGACGTCCGTGATTACCGATATATCAATTTTAAAAAGATAACGTAGCTAACGCTCTTGAGTGTTACTTCAGGTTTCGGTTATTAGGGACTGAATAAAGCTGTAAGACCATATAAAAATGAACTACCCATTCGGGCAGTTCATTTTGTCTGTTAGGTGCATTTTACTGCGTTTTCGGGGCAGCGGTTGAGCTGTCTATTTGCTTTTGCCTGAGCATTTGGTTTAGCTTTTTCGTTTTGCTTCTGATTACGGTATAAATTACTGCCCAGATTGCAAGATAGGCGACTATAAAGATAGCGGAAAAGGTCAGAACAGGCGTTAAGCCGCGGTCTAACCAGTCGTTCAGCAGGTAAGTGCCGAGATATCCGAAGTACAAAACCGTGCCGTGTATCAGAATTGCCGTCATCAAAGGAAGACGTTCAATCTGATACACTACGTTCATTCCGCCTGCAACGAAGGCGAGTGCAGACAGCGAAAAAATTCCGGTGCACACCTCGCCGACGCTCAGCACCTCTGCTACACCGCGCTGCTGTAGAATCAGGTAAACGACTGCCAGAACAATCGGGCCGAGGCCGCAGACTGTCGAGCCGCGCCGAATAAACTCCAAAGCAATTTTTTTCATATTCCCTCATACCTCCTTCTGATTTGTGCAAAGCACCGTCTGGAAACGTAATCACGGTAACCGCAACGGAAAACGGCATCAACACCGCCGCTGAACGTTGAGTCAAACCGTTCAATGCGGTGCTCGTTTGCAAGCGCAGATTTGTTAATGCGTATAAAATAAGAGGGTAAAACCTCCTCCAAGTCACGGAGTCTGTCCTGCAGGCGGTACTGCTTTCCGTTGGTGTCAACGGCAATAACCTTTCGGTCAAGCACGGTAATACATTCAATTTCGCTGAATGTCAGTCGGCACCGTTCATCGTCACGGCATCCGACGATGCTGTCTGCACCCGAAAAGCTGCACACAAGGTTTTCAATCTGCTGTGTCAGAGGAGAGGGGCTGTGAACGATTGCGATTATTTCCTCTTCTGCATCCTTGTCGATTATCAGTTTGTATTTCATTGCTTCAAATCCTTATTTTTGAGAAAAAAGTATACGGCAAGCACCGTTATGAATATGCTGTACAGTATTACTGGAATAATATGCGTTGCGGCAAGCTCGGGATTTGAGCTGAACAGAGCCTTTTCTGTTTCCACCGCATGGAAAAAGGGCAGCACGTTGGCAAGCTTTTCAAAAAATCCGCCTGCAAGCTTTAAATCAAACCAAACTCCCGAAAGCCAGGCGGAAAGGTTGGTGAGCAATGCACCGCAAATTCCTCCGACCTGCTTTACACCGAGAATACTGCCGAACAAAAGCCCGAGGGCAACGTTGAAAACCGCCATAGGTATTATTCCAATAATGGCGTAAATGATATTCATACTGACAGTCAGCCCCAACGGAATTGCGAACAAATAGCATATAGCTGCTTGCCCGAGCGCTATCGGTAAGACGGGCAGCATATACCCTATGATGAAGTCAAGCCCCGTAAGCGGTGTCGTATACAGCCTTTGCAAAAATGCGCTTTCACGGTCTTTTGAAATCAGCGTTGCCGAAAACAGCGTTATAAACGAAAGCCCAAACACCGTTATACCCGGGGTCAGGGTATCAATTTCAAACAGGCTTACGGGAATGTTCGCCTGAAGTGCACTCAAAAGCACCAGCAGTATCAGCGGAAATCCCAGGCCGAAGCCGAGGTTAATCGGGTCACGCAGAATTTCTTTTGCGTTTCTTTTGGCAAAGGTCAGTGCTCTCATACCGTTTCCTCCTTTACTATTGCTACGAAGGCAGCCTCGAAATCACTTGCTCCGGCTTTTTGCTTGAGCTCTTCTGCCGTACCGACGGCAAGAAGGCTGCCGTCTTTCATAATTCCTATACGGTCGGAAAGTGCCTGAGCTTCTTCCATATAATGCGTTGTGAGTATAACGGTTGATTTTCCCTTCAGCGAGCGGATAACGTCCCACAGCTCGCGGCGAGCAATTACGTCCAGACCGAGAGTGGGCTCGTCCAGAAACAGAATTCTCGGTTCGCTGATAAGAGCCATTGCAATGCTGAGCCGCCGCTGCCAGCCGCCCGAAAGCTTTCCCGCTTTTCTTTGCGCAACGGTATCCAACGAAAATCTTTTGCAGAGCTCTTCGGTTTTGTTCCTCGTTTTTTCTTTGGAAAAGCCGTTTATGCCGCAGATAAGCTCAAGGTTTTCCTTTACGGTCAGGTTCGGTGCAACGGCGGTTTCCTGCGGCGACACACCGATTAGCCGCTTTACCTGCTCCGCTTGGGCGGTTATGCTGTAGCCGCCTACGAAAGCCTCTCCGTCGGACGGCTTTGTAAGGCAGGTCAGCATCTTTATAGCCGTGGTCTTTCCGGCACCGTTGACACCCAGCAGCGAAAACAGCTCACCCTGGCGGATTGTCAGATTGAGCCTGTTTACGGCGGTAAGCTCCCCGTAACGCTTGACAAGCCCAACGGTTCTGATTTCCTGCTCCATAATTGTCCTCCTTTTTTAGCGTAGGTTGACGGGTTGGATTTATACTTGTCACCCTTATACATCATAGCATATAAAAAAGAGAAAAGCAGGAAACGTGCCTGTTCGGTTGATTTGGCTGCCTTATCGGTCAGAACGCACCGTGTGGCACAAAAAAACTCCGCCGGTTATACTAGTTGCACTAATAGTGCGGATAAATCGAAAGAAAGTAAAAAGAGCTACTAAAATGATATGCACCCCAAAAGCAAGACACTTTTGGAGGTGCATATCAGGTTAAGAACCTTACCTTGTCAGAATATAATTCCTAAATTCATAATTCTGATTTCTTAATTAATTCTTCAAACTCTGTACCGGTGCAGGAATTCTGCCGCCGCGAGAAATGAACTTTGCGGGTGAGATTTTGCTGATATCCATAACGGGACCGCCGCCGAGAAGACCGCCGAAATCCAGCTCATCGCCGACGGTTTTGCCAATTGCAGGGATAACTCTTACGGCAGTTGTCTTGCTGTTAATCATACCGATTGCGGCTTCATCTGCAATAATTGCGGAAATAACCTCGGCAGGTGTGTCGCCGGGAATGTTAATCATATCAAGACCGACCGAGCATACAGCAGTCATAGCCTCAAGGCGCTCAATGCTCAGCGCACCGCTTCTTGCCGCATCAATCATACCTGCATCCTCGGTTACGGGAATGAATGCGCCCGAAAGACCGCCGACGTGGGACGATGCCATTATGCCGCCCTTTTTGACTGCGTCGTTAAGCAGTGCAAGCGCGGCGGTTGTGCCGTGACAGCCGCATTGCTCCAGACCCATTTCTTCAAGAATATGCGCAACCGAATCGCCTATAGCGGGTGTCGGCGCAAGGGAAAGGTCAACAATACCGAAGGGCACGCCGAGCCTGCGTGAAGCCTCCTTGGCAACGAGCTGACCTACACGGGTAATTTTGAAAGCGGTTTTCTTTACAACGTCGGCAACGTCGGTCAGGTTGCCGTCGGGGATTTTTTTGAGTGCGTTGCTTACAACTCCGGGGCCCGAAACGCCAACGTTTATTACACAGTCGGGCTCGCCTGCGCCGTGGAATGCGCCTGCCATAAAGGGGTTATCCTCGGGTGCGTTGCAGAAAACAACGAGCTTTGCGGGGCCGATACAGCCCTTGTCTGCCGTAGCCTTTGCCGCCTCAACAACCGTTTCGCCCATAAGTGCAACGGCGTCCATATTGATGCCGGCCTTTGTTGAGCCTATGTTTACGCTTGAGCAGATGTGCTCGGTAATTGCAAGTGCTTCGGGAATACTGCGTATGAGTGCCTCATCGCCTGCGGCAAAGCCCTTTTGTACAAGTGCGGAATAGCCGCCGATAAAGTTTACGCCTACCGTCTGCGCAGCTCTTTCAAGCGTTTTTGCATACTCAACGGGGTTGCCGCCCGAGCAGGCGGAAACCATCGCAATAGGCGTAACGGAAATGCGCTTGTTTATAATCGGAATACCGTATTCCTTTTCTATCTTTTCGCCCGTGCTGACAAGGTGCTCAGCCTTGCGGGTGATTTTGTCATAAACCTTGTCGCAGCTTCTTTTAATGTCGCTGTCACAGCAGTCAAGCAGGGAAATTCCCATAGTAATCGTGCGTATGTCGAGGTGCTCCTCCTCAATCATCGCAATGGTTTCGAGTATATCGCCGGTGTTCATCATAGCTCAATTTCCGCCTTTTCAGATTCTGTGCATAGAGTTGAAAATATCCTCGTGCATAACGTGGATTTTCAGGTTTCTCTCTTCGCCGTATGCTTTAAGCTCGTCGGAAAACTCCGTGAATTCAAGCTGCATTGCGGCCGTGTCCACAAGCATAATCATACAGAACATATCCTGTAAAATCGTCTGCGAAACGTCAACAACATTAACATCGTGCTCAGCGCAGAATGTCGAAACCTTTGCAAGAATACCAACCGTGTCCTTGCCAACAACAGTAATAACCGCTCTCATAATATCTGCCTCC
>JAFXCT010000046.1 GCA_017521365.1 Clostridia bacterium | reverse complement strand
TTGAAAAAACTTACGCAGTCAGCGCTGACGTTTCATTTGCGGCTGAGCTGGAGGTTTTCGGCAGCAAGAAGATAGATTTTGATTACAAGGTTACCGAAAGATGCGAATACCGCTACGCAGGCATCAGCTTTGCTCAAGCTTCCGTTACGGTTGCCCCCGGTGAGGAAACCGCACTTACCGTTGCGGCGGTTATTGAAAACGACAGCGAATACACCGTTACTTTCACCTCGTCGGACGAGTCGGTTGCAACGATTGACGAAATGGGCTACGTAAAGGGCATCAAGCTGTCCGACACGCCCGTTACGATTACCGTAACGCTCGAATATCTCGGCGAAACATTCACCGACGAATGTACGGTCATTATAAGCGATGACGACAATTCCAACGGTTAAGGAGGCGGCAAAGTGGCTGAACAAAACATAAACACAAAAGAAAAAGAAAACGCCGAGGTTTCCTACTACAAGGGCAGAAGCTACGTCGGCGTTAAAGAAACCGTATCCTACCTTTTCAACGACTGGTCCAACTCCTTCAACATCAACGGCTTCAACGAAAGATATATATGGGACGTTGTAAACATTGACTTTACGGTCAATGCGGTTATGAACCTTGTTACTGCGGCGTGGGATATAATCAACGACACCTTTATTTCCGTTATCGTTGACGGTACGAGAACGAGAATAGGCAAATTCCGCCCCTTCCTTATCGGCGTGCAGATGCCGCTCACATTGCTGAGCATCTTCTCCTGGCTTATTCCGCTTTTCTTTCCTGCAACAAACGGCACCTATCTGCCCAAGCTCATTTACTATTACCTTTTCCTTATAATCAACGAAACCGCCGGCACGTTCACCTCCGTTGCCAAAAGCGGATATATGTCCACCATAACGCCCAACCCTGCCGAGCGAATAAGGCTGATTACGCTTGCCGAGCTACTCACGGGTTATATGGGCGAGGATATGCCCCGATACATAATGGGTGTGCTTATCGACCTTGTAAACAAAAAGGTTGTAAGCTGGAAGCTCAGCTCCGTATTTATGGTTATGGGCGGCGGCACGGCACTCATTTCCTCAATCTGTACTTTCTGGTTCTTTATGCAGTCGAAGGAACGTGTTCCGCAATCGCTTGAAAAGCCGAGCATAAAGGAAGGTATGAAGGCTATCGTCTCCAACTACCCCGTACTGCTTATGTGCCTTTCCGAATTTCTCGGCAACTTCTCAATCAGCAAGAGCGAAACCAACTACTTCATTGACGTTCTGGGCAGTTACTCGCTTATCACTATTCTGAATATTCCCTCTTCATTTAACGGCAGTATAAGCTACAGCTTTGTAAAGCCGCTGAGAAAACGCTTCTCCTCAAAATCGCTGTGGATATTCAACGACATTTACACTTCCGTTATCACTACCGCCGTCTTCCTCTTCGGTATGACGAAGAAGAAAACGATGTTTTATAAGACAGTTCCGATGTGTATTGCCTTCGGACTTAAGGAATGGTTCATCAAGTGGTCGTGGGGTATTTCAAAGGTTATCACCGCAGACCTGTGGAACGAGGCAATGGACTACTGCGAATGGAAGAACGGCTACCGTATGGAGGCAACAACGGGCGTTGCCAAGGGACTTATCCTCAAAATGCAGAGTGCTCTGCTCGGCTCCGTTACGAGCATTATTATGAAAAAAATCGGCTATGTGCAGGGTCTTGAAATCGGCACGCAGAACGACAGAACGAAGTTCTGGGAGTTTGCGCTTTGCACAATCGTGCCCACCGTTACGGGTATACTGCGAATCGTGCCCAAATTCCTCTGGCCGATTACAAAGCAAAGACGTGAGCTTATGTACGAGGAGCTTGCAAAGCGCCGCCAGGAAAACGTTATGGGCTACGCCGAAAGCATCAAGGAGAGTTAAAATATGAACTTTGCAACAAGACAGCTACGGGGCATTGAGGATTTAAAAAGCATACCCTCAATGATATTCAAGGCACTTTTTAAATTCGATATAAAGCGTGTTATTGCTCTTACCGTTGCCTTTTTTCAGCTTGTCGGACTTGTGATATTCGATACTCCCGTCACGCCCTACAAGGACGAAATTGATATGAGCAAATTCGTTCTCCGGTGGGAGGACAACTTCGACAAGGGCTTTGACACTAAATACTGGCAGGGACACTATGTTTACGGCGCAAATGACACACAGCCCCGTGATACGGCAATGTGGAACAGAGGCCAGGTGAGCTTCACCGAGGACGGCTGCCTGCTTATCACCGCCGAATACAAAGAGGACGGCCCGAAGGGTGCAGGCTACTATTCCTACGGAATGGAAACCAACCCCAACAAGTGCTACGACGAAGGCTATGAGGGCTACGAACAGCTTTACGGCTACTTTGAAATCCGCTGTATTCTGCCCAAGGGTGCAGGCTTGAATCCTGCTTTCTGGCTTCTTTCCGACGGTATGTGGGCAGATGACACCGACGGCGGTATCACCGGCGCAGAAATAGATATTCTCGAAACAAACACACTCTATAATCCCCTCGACCCGAGCTTTAATTCCATTGTGCAGACAATTCACGTTGACGCATATGACGAAGCTCACAAGTGGGAAAACCAGGGTGAATTCTATGCAAACGACCCGTACAACGAATTCAACACCTACGGCGTTGAATGGAACGAGGACGAGTACATTTTCTATGTCAACGGCGTTGAAACCGCAAGAACCTCCTTCGGCGGAGTGTGCCGGGTGCCGCTTTACCTGATTATCTCACTCGGCGTTGACGAAAGAGTTTACGAAAACGAATATATGCCCGCCTCAATGGTAGTGGATTATGTAAGATGCTATCAGTATAAATAAGATATAAAAATCGGCTGTCCTTGCTTGTTATCGCAGGACAGCCGTTATTATTTATTTCCTCTTTATCAGCTTTTTAATTTTCGCAATGTCGCTTTTGCTCGGCAGGAACAATTCTTTAAGTCCGAAAGAATAAGTCTTACAAAAATACGCTGTTAGCACCGTACCGCAAACGGTATAGCTGAGCACGCTTGCCCACGCCGCACCGTACATTCCCCAAATCGGAATTGCGTAAATGTTGGCAGCCACGTTTATCGCCGCACTAACCGCAAGCGAAACAAAGTGCGCCCCACGTTTACCCTGAGAAATGAGAACTATACCGAGAAGCTTGAACATTGCCATCGGGAAAGCGCCGATAATAAGCACGAGCACAACGCCGTAGGCCGGCAGGAACTCCGCACCGTAAACGAGCTTTATCAGGAATTTGCCGAGCACGGCAAAGCCGGCAAGACAGCACAGCATTGAGCCGACAGAAATTTTGACCGAGAGCGAAATGTTTTCCCTGTCAAACTTCCTTGCGGATTTTGAGAAAAGCACCTCTTTGAATGCATCCGGCAGCATCCACACGTAGTTTATAATCGTTGCGGCAAAGGCGTACTGACCGAGCTCCTCCCCCGTACCAAGATGTTCGAGGAAGAAAATATCCACGCTGTAGTTGAGGGTTACGAGAAGCAGCGACAGCATCGGTATAAAGCCAAACTTAAGCACTTCAAGCAGGAAGCGGAAATCCACCTGCCATATTTTCGGCACGTAGTGAAGCTTGCACAGATAGAACACAACCGTGAATGCATCCACAAAAACCGTAAGCAGCACTATGTACAGCACGTTCGACTCAGCCGTGAAGTAAAGCACGGCATAGCACACGGTGAGAAGCACCTGATTGAAAACGTGCAGAAACATTCTCAGCCGCATATTTTCAACCAGCACTATATTCTCGTACTGCATTTTGAGCATATTGAACGGCACTAAAAGCGCCACCATAATTATACAGAAATCCTTTGAAACAAAACAAACTGCCGCCGCAAGCAGAGCAAAAACGAAGAACTGCAAAAAGCAGATGTCGCTGTATTTCTTCAGCGTGTCCTTACCTAGCCTTTTGTAATTATACGAATACGACTGATACACACCGAGGTTGCTGATTATAACGGCATTTTTGGAAAGCTGTGTTATATAGGCGTAGGTGCCTTTATTCACAACGCCGAGATACCTCGTTGAAAACACCGAGGACAGCAGACCTATAAGCATTGTCAAAACCTTGCTCACGGCGCTGAGCGTATAGTCGCTTTTAAGCAGCTTTGAAATTCCTTTACGGTTCATTATTTTATCCTTTCGGCAGGCACGCCTGCGTAGGTGCTGTCCTTTTCGGTGCTTTTGAGAAGCACTGCGTTTGCGCCGACCGTTGTGCCGTCGGCAACGTCAATACTGCCAAGCACCTTACAGCCCGCAAAAAGCGTGCAGTTATCACCTATTACGGGATATTTGCCTTGAGCCGCATCGCCTCTGCGTGCACCGCCTACCGTAACGTTCTGGTAAATAACGCAGTTTTCGCCTGCCTTTACGTCCGAGCCGATAATAATGCTCGACGGGTGCGGAAACTTAAGCCCCTTACCGAAATGCGAGCCCTTTTTGAAATCAAAAAATATTCCGTAGCGGTGAACAAGCAGGTGCATATACCTGCGTGCAACAAGCTTTTTCAACAGACTGCTGCCGTGTGTGAACATAAGACAGTAGCGGAACATATAAACCGCATCGGCAGCAGGCTTTTCGTACCTTGTTTTCCAAAGCATAGGTACTCTGAGCACACCGTTATATTTTTTTATAAGCGGAATTTCCGCTTCGATGTATTCACGAAATTCTCTGTTCATTTTTCAGCCACATCATTTCTTTATGGTTTTCAGTTTTTGCTTCAGGCGCAAAAACGCAAATTTCACAACACGCAGGGCAATCGGAATATGCACAGCCCTTACCGGGTTAAATTCCGCCTTATCCAAAGCGGCGTGCAGCTTTTCGGGCAGGTATTCCGACGAATAGCGTTCCCTTACACAAAATGAAGTGTGAAGGACAGCCTCAACGTCAAGCGTGTTGCTTGCAAGCGAAGAAAGCACTTCTCCGAGCACATCCGCAGGGTCGTTACACTCAAGCCCTCTGCCCGAGAAATTGTAACGGTAAAGCTGTTCGAAATTCGCCACTGTACACAGCGCTATTTCGCCGCCGTCACCTATTACACAGCCCGGTCGGTTCATCATAATGGGCTCAAGCACGCTTCTGCCCTTGCCGACAACAAGATGTGCCCGTTCAAATTCGGGCACGAGGTCATCAAGATGCCCTTTAAGCTCAATATTCAGGTTCGGACAGTCAAGCCTTGACACGTATTTCCGAAGCTCGTCAAGCCTGTCTCCGCCGCCTGCAACGGCAAGATTTATTTTCATTTTTCCGTCTGCAACACGGCAGACGTTATCTATAAATCGGGTTATCGAATCGTATTTTCCGCTTGCAACCCTCGAAGTGAGAAGAATATTAATTGAGCTTTGTGCCGTTGCAAGGTGCTCAGCCAAGCCGCCGAACTGCATCTTGAGAGCTATTCTGTTCGGAATTACGCTGATTTTTTTATCATCTGCACATCTGCGCAAAACCTCACGGTTTTCTTCGCTGAAGCATATAGCGTGACACCATCCGCCATCCTTAAGATTGAGCTCGTTTGCAGACAAATCGCCGCCAGGTATAATCACAACACACGGAATCTGAAGCTCTTCGCAAAATCTTCCGTAGAAAAATGCGGGTGCGTGGCCCACCACCAGAACAAGGTCGGGCTTTGCTGACTTCAGCCCGCTATATTCTCGGCAAAGCTGTGCGTAAAGTGTACCGAAAGACCTTTTTGCAAAAAGGGAAACTATATCGGGTGCAGCAGAAAAGCTGTCAAACTCACGCTCGTAAAGCTCCTTCAGCTCCTGCTCACGCTCCTGCATTATTACGTTTATACGGTGTCCGTCCCGCTTAAGTATTCTCAGATACTCCAGAACGGATTTCGGTGCACCGCCGCTCAGGCTCATACCTCGCAGAAGTATATTCATATTCTTTTTCAGCTTCAAAGCTCTCACCTCTTTGCAATAAGGTCAGTTTCGTTTTATTATAACACAGCCGCATTTTACTGTCAAACAAAGCGGTGCAGGCATTTTATACGGCTGCAAAACATTGACATTTTTACCGTATGCAACTATAATTGAATAAAACAGAATACGGAGGTAACAACAATGACAAAACGCATACTTGCGGCTGTTCTGGCGCTCGTGCTCGTGTTTACGGCAGCTATGCCTGCATCGGCAAAAGCTAAGAGCAACGCACTCCGCTTTGACGAAAACGGAGAGTTCAAAATCCTGCACATCTGCGACTGTCAGGACACCTATCCTGCGAACGAAAAGATGCTCGCATACATCAACCATATGCTTGAATATTACGAGCCCGACCTTGTAGTTCTCGGCGGTGACAACACCGTAGGCCCCGCAGAAACGAAGGAGCTTGCAATCAAGGAGCTTGTTACACCCTTCGTTGAGCACAAGGTTCCGTTCACGCTCGTTTTCGGTAACCACGACGAGGAATGCGGCAACATCAGCAAGGATGTGCTTCTTACATATTACCAGAAGTACGGCGGAAAATACTGCCTCGCATACGACGCTGACCCGAAAATCAGCGGCACGGGCGCACACAACCTGCCCGTTCTCGCTTCCGACAGCAACGATATCAAGTTCAACGTATGGATGTTTGACACAGGCGACTATGTAGAGGACGAAAACGGCAAGCGTCTGGGCTATGACTCAGTCAGAGAAGACCAGATTAACTGGTACAAGAAAACCGCAAAGAGCCTTGCAAAGCAGGCAGGCGCAACAGTGCCCGCAATCGCCTTCCAGCATATGATAGTCGGCGAAATTTACGAGGTTATGTTCCCCGAGGTTCCCTTTGAGCTCGGCGACCTTACCGAAACCTACAACAACGGCAAGCACTACCCCATCGTATGCCCCGACACGAGCGTGTTCAAGGGCCACCTTTTTGAGCCGCCCTCACCCGGCCCCTTCAACTACGGTCAGGTTGACGCAATGCTCGAAATTGGCGACGTAAAGGGTCTGTTCGTCGGCCACGACCACTACAACACCTACGAGGTAAACTACAAGGGCATAAAGCTTGTCAACACACCCGGTGTAACTCACCACTCCTACGACACCGCTCTCACACGAGGCAGCCGCCTTATCACCGTAAAGGAAGATAACCCTGCAAAGTTCAAATCAAAGGTTATCACCTACAAGGACTTTGCGCTCAAGGATAAGGCTTTTGCCAAGGAAGCCGGCATCAGCGCAATTGAGGCTGTGTTCTGGATTCTTACAGAGCACTTACTCCTTTTGCTCAAGAACATCTCCGGCTTCGGTGCAGCAATACTCTACCTCTTTAACTGACAGCAATAACTCTTTCCGCAGGACGGCCGACAGCCGTCCTGCTTTTATTTTAAATTAGAGTTTGTCGTGGCGACCTTTGGTCTCGTCCGTCAAACCAGAACAAACCTGACAAAGGACATTTTGTAGGGGACGGCGTCTCGACGTCCCATTGTAAATATTATATCTCTTTTACGGCGAGCTGTAGGGACAATTCACGAATTGTCCTCTGTAAAAGAGATATGACGGTGAATAACGGCGATTCATGAATCGCCCCTACAGGATAACCGAATTTATGTTGATATAACATTCTACGCAAAGGGACGTCGAGGACGCCGTCCCCTACGGTCGATAACCCAATATACATTGATAAACAGCCCGACAAACCGTAATTTAATTTGCTCTGCATATCTGCTCTTTTGCCGTAAACGGGCAGCGTATCAATTCACAGGCTTCAAGGTTCTCACGGTGCATATCAACGGCGGTGATTTGGCGGTTTGAATAGGTTGTGTAGTAATAAATCCCCTTGTCGGCATTACAACAGGAGGTGTACACGGTAATATCGTGCTTGCCGTTTTCAAGCACACAGCAGCCCCTTTGCTGTTCAACCGAGCCTAAAACGTGAAAAAACTGTCCGACGCTTTCGTACTCGCCCTCGCCGCAGACGGAATTCATTTTCACAAAAACGGCTCTTATGAATCTCGACTGCGAGGACAAATCGCCCGGCAGGCCGATTGCGCCCATACCGCGGCTGTAAGCTGACAAATTCAGCTTATCCGAAAAGGTGTTTTCGGGCGGCTTTGCGGAAAGGCTCATAAAATTATTCAGCGCAAAAAGCTGATAGTCAAAGGGCGGATTGTTCGTCAGCACACCGACGGGGTTATCGTAAATTTTCAAGCCCTCGGCGGTTGCTTCAACGGTTATCGCCTGCGTTTTGTCGGCAGCAATCCAATGAAGCTGTGCAGGAGGCAACCGTGTGCTGAAGGCCTCATCGGTAATATTGATTTTACCGAGCAGGCTTTTTACCTGCTCAATGCTTTCACATTGCGACAGAATCCAAGGCACAAGCTCAAACTGTGCTATGTTGTCCCTGCCGTCAACGGGCTTGTTATAAACTGCGTTGCCGACAAAATTCAGGCCCGCCATACAAAGCCCCTTTTCATTCACAGCATCGTAATAAAGCGGATAATCATCACTAACAAGTGCCGTGCCGATGA
This sequence comes from Clostridia bacterium, assembly GCA_017521365.1. Classification (GTDB taxonomy): domain Bacteria; phylum Bacillota; class Clostridia; order Oscillospirales; family Acutalibacteraceae; genus UBA8612. The sequence continues at coordinate 2,078 of JAFXCT010000046.1, read as the reverse complement.
TTGCAAAATGTCCGGTCACCGTGTCGGTATTGCGAAAGGCAAGCGGAAAATTCCTCGGTGTAATCACGACCTCCTCACCGTAGGTAAAATCGTTGTCGAGCGTTCTGCCAAAATAAAAATCACGTGTTGCAAAGGTAAGCGCAGTACACATTTTATAATCCCCTTTTTCAAAAAATCATTTGCTTATATTATTGACCGCTCAATTGACTTTTTGTATCTCAGGTGATATAATCAAGAAAAATCAGCGAAAGGCAGGTGGACAGAATGTCAAAGATGAACACAATGAATCGGAGAGCCGTTTTGTCCGTTTGCGATTGATTTAATTTTATCTTTCCGTAAATTGTCAGGCATCTCCGCTTCGGAGGTGCCTTTTTTCGTAGGGCTTAGGCGGTTTGAGACGAGCCGTTGCCCTGCGGAAGACTGCGAAATGTCGCCAAGCGCCATTCCCTACAAATTTTACGGAAAGAGGAAAGTTATGTACGAAATCAGACCATTTAAAAAAGAAAACATTGATTTTATTTTTCACTTAATGTCCGAAGAAAATAACCTGTCTGCTTTGCACACAAACATAATTTCATCGGAAGAATGGCAAAGCATATTTAATCAAGCCGAAAACGACACGGACGAAGAAAACTTTATTGTTTACAAAAACGATACGCCTTGCTGTTGGCTAAAGCTCAACGGACTGCAAAACCAAAACACCGCCTGGATTTCTATGCTTGTCGTTTCCGAAAAATTCAAGCATCAGGGTGTCGGAAAATTCGCAGTAAGCTATGCAGTTGAATATCTTACAGGACGAGGGTATGAATTATGCAAACTGCAAACAACCAAGGACAATCCACCTGCAATAAACCTTTATAAAAAATGCGGATTTGAATTGACCGAAGCCAAAGCAGAAAACTTGACTTTCTGCAAAAAACTAAACAACTTCTCTTTTGCAGAGATTACAAAAGAAAATGCAAACCAATATAAAAATCTTCGGAAAGTTTTTGCCGAATACAAAATCCGAGCCCTGCGAAACCACGGCGAAAATCCCTGCGGAAAAAGAACGTTTTATGAATTGTTTGACAGTATAGTTGCAGACGTTTCAAGCTGCTGTTCAAAGCATTTTATTGTTATGCAGTCCGACAGGGAATTAATCGGTTTTGCTTTAATCGAAACAGCTTCAACCGACCTCATTGACATTCCGTATAGCTGCGGTGCGGTTAATGATTTTTACATTTCTCCCAAACACAGGCGAAAGGGTTACGGCAGAATACTGAACGCTCACGTTGAAAATATTTTTAAAGCTGACGGTGTAAATACCGTTTTGTTAAGCCCCGACCCCGTAAGCGGTATCGATTTCTGGAAAGCAATGGGCTATTGCGACACGGGGATTCACCAGGGCTTAGGACGGCATTTTGTTTATATCAAGCATTTAGCCGAAAAGAATACTGAAATTGAAAGCGCAATTTCGGCGCTTGTTACCCCGACGGATTTGATTACGGTTAACCCGTACAACAAGGCACAGATTAAAGAAATGTGCGGCGTATGGAAAAAGTATTGCCGTGATAACAACAGAAAATTCCGCAAAAGAGCCGTTCGTAAAATGGCGTTCAGGGCAAGAGAAAACAAAGAGGTCAGTTTTAAGGCGCTGTACAGCGAAGGGGAAATTATAGGTTTTGTTTTCAAAGACGGATATGAGATAAATTACGGTTTGTCGAAATGAATGCAAAGTGCAAAGTTAAGGGTCACTTCGCTCCGATTATAAAATGCTCCGCATACACCTCATCAGTCACCTGCGGTGACAGCTTCCCCTCAAAGGGGAAGCCATTGGCTATAGCAGTAACTCTTCTTGCCTTCCCCTTGAGGGGAAGATTCCCCCACAGTGTGGGGGAAATGTCACGAAGTGACAAAAGGGGACGGCTCCGTCAGAGGGGGACCGCCGAACGGCGGTGGATGAGGTGTAAAAGCGTTCAAACAAACTGTAATTCAAGGAAGGAAGTTTAAGCAATGGCGAGAAAAGTTATTGTTGTTCCGTATAACGAACAATGGAAAAATGATTTTGAAATAATCAGGCAACATCTTTTAACGGCTGT
>JAFXCT010000045.1 GCA_017521365.1 Clostridia bacterium | reverse complement strand
TCCTAAGAATTTTGAGCAGAGGATAGGCTTTGACCGTATAAGAGAGCAGATCGTGGAGATGTGTTCTACCTCGTCGGCGACTCCTGGTACTGGGCACATCCGCCTATGTATATGCCCCAGAACTGTAACCTTGACGACGTTGCTCACATCAAGAAGTTCGTTGACATTCCCGTTGTCTGCGCAGGCCGTATGGAGCCCGACGTCGGTGCTCAGGCTGTTGCAGAGGGCAAGATTGACGGTGTCGGCGTAGCACGTCAGTTCCTTACAGACCCCGAGTGGATTACAAAGATTATTGAAGACAGACTTGAGGAAATCAAGCCCTGTATCTGCTGCCACAGCGGCTGCTTCAACTTCTCATCTTCAAAGGGTCACGCAAACACTCAGGACCTTCTTGACACAATGGGTCTTGCACGCTGCGCACTCAACCCCAAGACCATGCAGTCCAAGAAGTATAAAATTGTTCCCGCAAAGAAGAAAAAGAATATCGCTGTTATCGGCGGCGGTATCGGCGGTATGGAGGTTGCTATTGTTGCCGCACAGCGTGGTCACACAGTAACTCTTTACGAAAAGTCCGGCGTTCTCGGCGGTGTGTTCATTGCCGCTGCAGCTCCTTCTTTCAAGGAGAAGGACCGTGACCTTATCGCTTGGTACAACCGTGAGATTATGAAGTACCCCTCAATTACGGTCAAGCTCAACACAGAGGTTAAGGATGTTGCTTCTCTCGGCGCTGACGAGGTTGTTGTTGCAACAGGCTCCGTTGCAAACAGAATTCCTGTTCCGGGCGCAAACGAGTACGGCATTCAGGCTGTTGAGTACCTTCTCAAGGAGAAGGAAGTCGGCGAGAACGTTGTCGTTGTCGGCGGCGGTCTGACAGGCTGTGAAATTGCTTACGACCTCTACCTTCAGGGCAAGAAGCCCGTCATTGTTGAAATGATGGATGACCTTGTAGTAACTCCCGGTGTTGCTCTTGCAAACACGAGCTTCCTTCGTGACTTCTTCAAGACGAACAAGGTTCCCGTTTACCTTGAGTCCAAGACAACCGAAATCCGCAAGGACGGCGTTACGATTGCAACCAAGGACGGCAAGAAGATTGACGTTCCGGCTGACAGCGTAATCCTTTCCGTAGGCTACAAGCCCGCACCCGTTGCAGAAAAGAGCAAGCACGTTCACATCGTAGGCGACGCATCCAAGGTCGGTAACCTCCGCACGGTTATCTGGCAGGCCTGGGACGTCGCTATGAAACTCTGATAACGGCACCCCACAAAAAACAGTATTGAATTTTTGTTCATAATATGTTAAAATTTTGTCGGCGGTTTTCCGCTTGAATAAAGAAACAAAATTTTAAGAAAAAGGAGGACAGAACGCTATGTCACTTGCAGAAATCATCAACGGCCTTTTCGATTTCCTTGATAAGGTTCAGAATTTCCTTTTCAACTTCGGCGACATCGCACAGAAGTTCTTTGACATGCTCCCGTAAACCCCAAAGCCACACCGCACCTCAAAAGGCGGTGTGGCTGATTACTGTTTATTAGCTTTTTGCTTCTATATATGTGTTAATTGTATTCCTGATGAAAGGGGAAAATAAATATGAACTACAAAATGCAGCTCACGCCCGATGAGATAGAAATTCTCAACGGTGCAAAGGGCGAAACCATGGCAAAGGTTATGAAAACCCTTGTTATGTACGGCGATGCTTTCGGTGCAACCAAGATGGTGCCCGTAACAAGCAAGAAGGGCCACCTTGTTACAAGCTTCGGCCTTAAGGTTATGAGCCCCGTTTACGACCTTATGGACCAGCTTATTGCAGGCGGCGCTCTTTCGGGTCAGAAATTCTCCGTTGACCCCAAGCCCCTTGACCCCAAGGTTCCCGCAAACTTCCTCCAGAAGCTCATCTTCAACAAGTTTATGTACTCCAAGCAGGATGAGTACGACGAGCAGCTTCGCAAGCTCGGCCTTATCGACGACAAGTCCTATACCTGTACCTGCTATATGGACGAGGTCGGCAACATACCCGTAAAGGGCGACGTTCTCTCCTGGGCAGAGTCCTCCGCAGTTGTTTACGCCAACTCCGTTATCGGCGCAAGATGTAACCGTAACTCCGGTATCATCGAGCTGTTCGGCTCAATCATCGGCAAGGTTCCCTATTTCGGCCTTGTAACCGACGAGGGCAGAAAGGCAACGTGGGTTGTTGAAGTAAAGACAACCAAGAAGCCCGAGGCACAGATTCTCGGCTCCGCTATCGGTATGAAGGTTATGGAGGACGTTCCCTACATCAAGGGACTCAACCAGTGGATTGGCACAGAGCTTGACGGTGACACCAAGGCTTACCTCAAGGACTTCGGTGCTGCTACAGCTTCCAACGGTGCTGTCGGCCTTTACCACATCGAAAACCTTACCCCCGAAGCTGTTGAGCAGGGCGAGAGCCTTATCGCAGAGGGTGCTCAGGTTTACGTTATTGACGATGCTGAGCTTGCAAGGGTTCAGGCTAACTACCCCGTAATGTGGAAGGACAAGAGCGCAACACCCAAGCTTTGCTTCGTCGGCTGTCCCCACCTTTCACACGCACAGCTTATCGAGTGGACGGACAACGTTGTTGCAGGCCTCAAGAAGAACGGCCTCAAGAAGGTTTCCATTCCCACTGTATTCACGGCTGCTCCCGCTGTTGTTGAAGAATTCAACAAGACGGCAAAGGCCAAGGAGCTTGCAGCTACAGGCGTTGTTCTCAGTTATATCTGTCCGCTTATGTATATGAACAATCCGCTTTGCAAGAAGATGCCCGTCATCACAAACTCCAACAAGCTTCGCACATACACAACTTCACGCTACTACAGAAGTGAAGAAATTCTCGACATCATCACAAAGGAGGCAAAGTAAGATGAAACAGTTTAAGGGACGTCCCGTAGTTGCAGGCACTTGTTCTGCTCCCGCCCTCGTTTCTCACGGCGGTTTCAACACACTCGCTTCCTTCCAGAACGCTCTGCAGTTCGGCGACAAGCAGGCAAAGTGCGGCGACCAGAACAACGCAGACCTCTACCAGAAGCCTATGGTCGGCACAGCTCTCTGCCTGCCCCAGACTATCGGCTCCACAACGGGCGGTATGGTTCTCTACTGCGCAAAGGTTATGGAGAGAAACCCCGCTTGTATGCTCTTCTCCGAGCACATTGACTCACTCGCCTGTGCGGGTGCAGTTCTCGGTGCGGTATGGACCGATTCTCCTATGCCCGTTATCGACTGCCTCGGCGACGAGTTCCTCAACTACGTCAAGGACGGTATGAAGATTACCGTTGCAGAAGACGGCACGGTTACGGTTGAATAATTAAAACCAACTAATTGAAAGACCTCTGCCTTGATTTCAAGCGCAGGGGTCTTTTGTTGTCGCTTTAAACAATTAAAGCACAGCGGACTTGTGCACTATAACAAAACCGTTATGCAACATATACAAATATTAGCATAGCTATTTGTGCAAAAAGTCTTGACAAATGCTGTAAATATGAATAGAATGTAAATGTAATCTGAAAGAAAGGAGAACACAACGATGTATTCACAGTATCTCATCAAAGAGGAAAAGAGCCTTATCAAGGAAATCTCCAAGGAGAAGAACCTCTTCAAGAAAATCGCTAAGGCAACAAAGCTGAACGCACTTCTCGCTTATATGGCAAACAACGCTGAATAAGCCCTGAGAGGTGTGTTCCCTCAACGGGAAAGTAAACGAGGTTGAAAAACCTTTTTATATAGATAGCATTTCCCTTTAAGAATAATCAGGACATCTTACCTTGTCGGTGAGATGTCCTTTTTGCATATAGGGTGTATTTAGTTTTTGAGGTGTTTTGTTAAAAATTATTTTCGTCATTCAGCACTGCGTGGGCACAGCGTATTCCGTCAACGCCTGCGGAAACGATACCGCCTGCGTAGCCTGCACCCTCGCCGCAGGGGTAAATACCGCCGATGTTGCATTGGTAGTATTCATCCCTCGTTATTCTCACGGGTGAGGAGGAGCGGCTTTCAGGTGCGGTCAGCACAGCATCGTGAAGCGCAAAGCCCTTGAGCATTCTGTCCATTTTCGGTAAAGCGTCGGCAATTGTGTCCGTAACCTTTTTCGGCAGGCAAAGCCTTATATTCGAGGGGGTGACACCCGTCGGACAGCTTGGGCGCACGTTGCCCAGCTTTTCAGAGGGGCGGTTTTCGAGGAAATCACCCACAAGCTGTGCCGGTGCACGGTAATCACCGCCGCCGAGCTCAAACGCCTTGCTCTCAATCTCTCTTTGCAGGTACATACCTGCAAGCGGATGCTCGCTGCCGAAATCGGAAGGCTCAATGCCGACAAGAATAGCCGAGTTTGAATTTTCTTTGTCACGTGCGTATTCGCTCATTCCGTTAACAACCATTCTTCCCTTTTCGCTCGATGCGGCAACAACCGTGCCGCCCGGACACATACAGAAGGTGTATGCGCCTCTGCCGTGCTCGGGGTGACAGGCGAGCTTGTAATTTGCGGCACCGAGCTTCGGATGTCCTGCAAATTCGCCGTACTGCGAGCGGTCAACAAGCTCTCTCGGGTGTTCTATTCTCGTGCCAACGGAAAACGGCTTCTGTATCATTTTAACGCCGCTTTCATAAAGCATTTCAACCGTATCTCTTGCCGAGTGGCCGATTGCGAGTATTACCGTGTCGGTTTCAATTTCAACCGTTTTGCCGGCTTCATTTTCATATCTGATACCGTGAATAAAGCCGTTTGCAACTATAATTCCCGTAAGTCTGCAACGGAAATTGACCTCGCCGCCAAGCAAGATTATTTCCTCACGCATCGATTTTACAACTCCGCCGAGCTTATCCGTGCCGATATGCGGATTTGCCGACCACAGTATTTCCTGCGGTGCGCCGTGACGGGCAAATTCAAGAAAAACCTGTCTGCAAAGCGTGTCTTTAATTCCCGTTGTCAGCTTGCCGTCGGAAAAAGTGCCTGCACCGCCCTCGCCGAACTGTACGTTGCTGTTTTCATCAAGCAGCTTTTCTTCCCAGAAGCTGCGTACTGCCTTCGTGCGCCGTTCAACACAGTCACCCCGCTCAAGTACGATGGGCTTCAAGCCGGCCTTTGCAAGTGTCTGTGCCGCAAAAATGCCTGCCGGACCGAAGCCGACAACAACGGGGCGCAGGGCAGAGGTGCGCTTGTTTTCGGGCAGGGTATAGGTGAAGGGTGTGTATTTTTCAGCCTTGCCGTCCTTTGCCTTGGCAATAAAAGCGTCCTCGTCTCCGTCAACGGTTACGTTAATATGATAAACGAAGCTGACCTCACTTTTTTTGCGTGAGTCAACAGCTCGCCTTGCAACTTCAAGACCGGTTATTTTCCTCACGGGACAGCGCAGAATTTTCGCCGCTGCCGCAAGCAGCTCGTTTTCACCTGCCTCAACGGGCAGCTTTATCTGATTAATTCTTATCATAGGCTTTAGTCCTTTGTACTTATTAAACCTTATTGTATTATATTTATGTGTTTTTGTAAATAACAAACTGTAATTTGACAGTCCCGTAATAAAATGTTATGCTGATAGCAGTTGAATTTTTGGGGTGAGCTTTATGAAAAAAAGGCTTCTTTTTGTAATGGAATCAATGGGCAGCGGCGGCGGCGAACGCAGCCTGCTGACTTTGCTGCAGCTTACGGATTACGATAAATACAGCGTTGACCTGCTGCTTTTTAACCCCTCGGGCCTTTTTATGAATATGATACCGAAGCAGGTCAATATAATTTCCCTTGGCAAGGGCTATGAGCGCTTTGTTCAGCCCTTTGGCGCAAGCATAAAAGCGTATCTGCTCAGGGGTGATTTTAAAGGTGTATACAACAGATTTCTCTATTCAAAAACTGTCAACGGTAAGTACGGCAGTACGCTTTACCGTGACCAGCTTGCTTGGAAATATATGAGGGCAGCTTTGACGGCTGACCTACCCGAATACGATGCGGCTATAGGCTATCTTGAAGGTAAGCCGAACTTTTTTGTTGCGGACTGCGTAAGGGCGAAAATTAAAATCGCTTACATTCACAGCGATTACAGAAAGCTGGAAATGGATAAAGCCTTTGATGAAAAAATATTTGAGAAAATGGATTACATTGTCGGTGTTTCCGACAAATGCGCCGATATATTAAGAGAAGAATTTCCTGAATTTAAAGAAAAAATCCGTGCGGTTGAGAATATAACCTCGCCTAAGGTGCTTCATAAAATGGCTGAAGAAAAAGCGGCGGAATATGAGAATATCGAATCGACAATTCTCCTCACCGTTGGCAGAATGGCGCCTCCTAAAGGCTACGATATTGCTGTCGATGCTGCCTCAATTCTGGCAGAAAACGGTGTGGATTTCAAATGGTTTGCGATAGGTAAGGGCGAGCTTCAGGCAGAAATTGAGCAGAAGATAAAAGAAAAAAATCTTGAAGATAAGTTTATTCTGCTGGGCGAAAGGGCAAACCCCTACCCGTACATAGCAGGCTGTGATATTTACGTTCAGCCGTCGTATTATGAGGGCAAATCTATTGCAATTGACGAGGCTAAGTGCTTTGCAAAGCCGATTGTTGCAACAAGGTTTACTACCGTGCTTGACCAGCTTGCCGACGGCGAAACTGCCCTGCTTGCCGAAATTGATGCGAAAAGCGTTGCGGAAAAAATTATGCAGCTTATGGCAGAAGAAAAGCTCTGTGAGCATTTAAGCGAAAACCTGAAAAAAGAAAAGCTCGGCAACGAGGAAGAAATAAATAAGTTTTACGAAATGTTAAGATAACCCCCCCACAAATCTTTGACAAATTGTAATAATTCTGAAAGGTTTTCTAAAAAAAGCGGTGCTAAAGTAAAGGAGAAAGGGGAGAAGAGCTTATGTACAACGTACTTGTCTGCGATGACGACGCTGCAATCGTAAATTCGATTG
>JAFXCT010000044.1 GCA_017521365.1 Clostridia bacterium | reverse complement strand
GTTTTTTCAAAATTGATGAACTGTATTTCGTCTGTCAGTCGGTTGACCTTTGCAAAAACCTTAAGCTCCTTAACGGCAGCCTCACAGCCGTTTATAACGCACTTGTCTGCAAGCTCTGATTTGAACCTTTCGGCAACGTCCTGCTCATTGCCGAGCGAGAAAAGCGTTGAAACCGTGCTGTCGGAAACGGCAGCTTCGTTCAGATAAAGCGTGATAAAGTAATAGTCGGGGTCAATAAGCTCGCCCGTATCCGTGTTGTAAACGGGGTTGCCCTCCGCATCTGCCTCGCCGACGGAAAAACGGCTTTCCGCAACGAGCGAAGCAGGCAAATCAATTACGGGCATATCTTCCCGAACCGTGCCGAAAACGCCCTTGCAGTCCTCGGGGTAGTAGCCGTCAACCGTGCCGAGCATCTTGTTCTTTGCGTATATCAGAAGGCTCTTGTCAGCTTGGGCATTGTTGCCGTAAACGGTTAACGCACCGTCGTCAACGGAAATATCGGTGTATGTATCCGCTTTAATAAAGCGGCTATCGGCGGTTTTCAGGGTAAGCACCTTAAGGTAGGCAAGAAGCTCATCGGTTTCGCCCTTGATTTCGGTTTTACTTGCCGTTTCGTATTCAACCGTGCCCGAGCTGTCTGCTTCAACGGTGCGCACGGTTACCACGAGCACAGCCATACACGCTGCAACGGCAATCAGACTGCACAGCGCAAAAACGAGATATTGGTATTTTCTGCTTTTGTTTTTATCAGCCATGCTGCTCACCGCCTCTCGCTTTTTCGGCAAGGGATTTGCTTGCCTTTTCTTCGTCAAGGCGTTTTGCCTTTTCTTCCTCGCTTTCAAAAACTGGCAGGGGAAGCTCGTCGAGCGTAATTTCGCCCGCCTTCAGCTTCTTGCGAAGCTCAACACGTTTTACGTCAACCTCTTTGATGTCGGGAGTAATGTTCTTCTTTATAACAAGCAGATTGAGCACAAAAATAAAGACAAAAACCACAATGCAGAAGAACGTGCCGATAAAGGGCTTTGCCTGAATAAAGGTGCCTGCGGTAAATTTCGGCAAAACGAAGGCGGCAACCGCAGCCATAGCACTGAAAAGCATACCTGCAACGGAAAATCCGCAGGCTGCTTTAGCACTCTTTCGTATATTGATAAAGGAAAGGATAAGCGTGCCGAATACACCCAGACCCATCAGAAAAACAAGCACAAACAAGGCGCATATAACGAGCGTTGCCGCAAAAACCTTCGGAACGTAGCCGCTAAGATTTAAAAGCGCCTGCAATTCTCCGCCCGTAAACGCTTGATAAACTCCCCACGCACCGAGGCTGAATTTTGCCTCGAAAAGCGGCAGAGAAACGCTCAGCGTAACGAACGGAATAAAAATAATTCCTATCGCCGCAACCATTGCAACTATTCTCATAATCTGTATGGGGCCGCCGATAAAGGCGGTTTTGAGCTTTTCCTTAAGAATACGGAAGGAAGCAAACTCAAGCTCACATTTTTTTGCGTCGTCCGTCAGCAGCTTTTCCTGCTGGCAGTAGAAAATGTTTGCACCGCAGTGCTTACATTCGGGTGCCAGCTCAAACCTGCCGATTTCGCCGTTACAGTTTGGACACTTCATACCCTCACCTCTGATTAATTTGTGTTTTTCGTACAGCAGTATATCTAATGTTTTTAATTATACTAAATATATATGGCTTTGTAAATAAAACATATATACGAATTACGCCGATACGATTTGTGCATAATTCTTTGCGGCTTTGCCAATAATTACCTCAAACATAATAAAAGAGGTATAAAAATGAAAAGTAAAATTTGTCTTGCAGTTTGCCTTGTGACGGTAATCGGGGCGTTTGTTCTGAGTATAGCGCCGTTTGCCAAGAGCTGTGAAAACATACGCCGTGACGTTCTGCGCCTGCACATCGTAGCCGATTCCGATAGTCAGACAGACCAAGGGCTGAAATTGCTCGTGCGTGACGAGGTGCTGAAAAAAGGCGGAGAAATATTCGACGGTACTGTCACCGCCGCCGAAGCCGAAAGGATAATCACTCCGAAAACAGACGAGCTGAAAGCGGCGGCAGAGAGTATACTGCGGCAAAACGGCTGTAACAACAGCGTTGAAATAACCGTCGGCGAAGAATACTTTGCCACACGCTGTTATGAGAATTTCACAATGCCTGCCGGTGTCTATACCGCCGTAAGAGTTAACATAGGCTCTGCAGAGGGACAGAACTGGTGGTGTGTGATGTTTCCGCCGCTGTGCCTGCCTGCCGCAAGCGCCGATGCAGATGCGTTTTTTACAGAGGACGAAATGCAGGTCGTTTCATCATCACCAGAATACGAGCCAAGGTTTAAAATTGTGGAAATATATGAAAGCTTAAAGAATAGAATAATGGAAAGATAAATTACAGTTTAATGCAACAATAAATTGTTACTGAAAGAATAAAGAATAAATAATAAAGAAGAAATGAAGGCGGGACACCCGCACCCTCTAATTCCTAATTATTTATCCCGACAAGCTCTGAATTACCTTAACCTTCTGTTTATCTCATTCAGCACCCGTTTTTTATCTGCGCTCCACATCGGTGCGATTAAATCTCTTTTTGCTCCGTCACCCGTCAGACGGTGAATTACCATATCGGGCGGAAGGATTTTGAGGCACTCAATTAATATATCAATATATGTATCCATATCAAGTGTTTCAAATTTGCCCTGCCTGTAATCCTCGGCAAGGTCTGTGCCGTCGAGCACGTGGAGAAGCTGCAGCTTGATTCCCTTTGCACCGCTTCTGCCGACGTAGTCAACCGTTTGCAGCATCATTTCTCGTGTTTCACCCGGCAGACCGAGTATGACGTGCACCACAACCTCAATGCCGCTGTCGGTTAAATCACTTACCACCTTATCAAATACGGGCAGGTCGTAGCCTCTGCGTATGTATTCAGCTGTCTGCGGATGAATTGTCTGCAATCCGAGCTCTACAAACACGGGCTTGATTTTATTTAGCTCACACAACAGTTCAATTACGTCATCGGGAAGACAGTCGGGACGTGTGCCTATTGAAAGCGCAACAATGTCATCTGCTTCAATTGCGGAATAAAAAAGCTCACGCAGGTATTCGACGGGCGCATAGGTGTTGGTGTAGTCCTGAAAGTATGCTATGTACTTTGCGTCCTTCGCTTTTTTGCTGACAAGCTGTTTGGCCCTTTCAATCTGTAAAGCTATGCTTTCACACCTGGGTGCGGCAAAATCTCCCGAGCCGTGTGCGGAGCAAAAAATGCAGCCGCGTGTGCCGAGCGTACCGTCACGGGTGGGGCAGGTCATACCGCCGCTGAGCGCAAGCTTATATATTTTGCAGCCGAAACGCCGCTTCATTTCGCTGTTGAACGAGTTGTACACCTTGCGAAGCCTCCTATAATAATTAATAACATTATATCATACACGGTTTCGTCGGGCAAGAATTATTCAATAAGTAGTACGGTTTGCACAAAGCGGTACTATATAATGTGAACGCTATGTAAACGCTTGTGTAAATTGTGTGCGAAACACGAGGAAGCGTGTAATATTGTACAAAAAAAGTTGTAAAAAACTGTTGACAAATGCCAAATGATTTGTTATTATAGCAAAGCTGTCAGCGAGAGCGGCGGCGCCGGAAAAGCGAACTGAAAAAAGTTTGAAAAAAGTTTTAAAAAAGGCTTGACAAGCTTGAAACGGTTTGGTATAATGGCAAGGCTCTCTCACGAGAGCGGAAAAACTTAACAGAGTTTCTTGAGTAAAGAAATTCAAAAAAAGTTTAAAAAAAGTGTTGACAAGCGGAGAAGTTTGTGGTATACTTCATAAACGTTGTCGCTAAACGGCAGCACGAAACGCACCTTGAAAATTAAACAACGATTGAAAGAACAAACCCTTGAAGATTCTTTTAGAAGTAAAGTACTTCAAACAGTAATTCGGAAACGAATTAACAGACAGAGATGCGCTAGCAT
>JAFXCT010000043.1 GCA_017521365.1 Clostridia bacterium | reverse complement strand
GGAAGATCGTTGCCTGCGGGAGCAGAGATAACAACCTTCTTAGCACCTGCATCGATGTGAGCCTGGCTCTTTGCCTTGGAGCAGTAGAAGCCTGTGCACTCGAGAACAACGTCAACACCGATTTCGCCCCAGGGGAGCTCAGCAGCGTTAGCCATTGCGTAGATCTTAAGAGTCTTGCCGTCAACTGTGATTGTACCAGCTTCGTCATCAGCGGAAACAGTGTGAAGGTTTTCACCGATTGTGCCGCAGTAACCACCCTGTGCGGTGTCGTACTTGAGAAGAGCAGCGAGCATTGAGGGCTTTGTGAGGTCGTTGATAGCAACAACATCATAACCTTCTGCGCCGAACATCTGGCGGAATGCGAGACGACCGATACGGCCGAAACCGTTAATAGCAACTTTAACTGACATTTTAATATACCTCCGAAAAAATTTTTTGTTGGAAATATTTTTTACCGTAAGTTATTTTATCCGTTTTTTTACTAATATGCAAGCACTTTTCCAACTTTTGTAACATAGCACAAATTAGCCAAAAACGCACCCGTTTTTTTTGATATTCTGCCCTTATTTACTTAAATTGACAAGGGCTTTTGCCGCCAATTCGGGCGTATATCCGCCGGGCGTACACTCAAAGTTTTTAGGTATTGCTTTCCAGCGCTTTATGTGCTCAGCGGCTTTTTCTTCGCTGATTTCAATATTACCGCAGTCTGCAAGCGATTTTATTACCGTGATTACGGTATCTTTATCATCGCCGAGCAGGGCAATGAGCGAGGTTGCTCTTTCCGGTGCAAACTGCTCTGCCCTTTCCATCAGTTTATCGAAAAAAGCCGCACAGGCCCTGCCGTGGGGAATACCGTAATGCTCGGTGAGAATATATCCCACGGGATGCGGAAACAGCGTGCCGCAGTAGTTGAGGGTGAAGCCGGCACTCAAGGAAGCGTGGTAAAGCTCCTCCCTGCCCTTATCGTCGGGCAGCTCGTTCGTTTCGTAGAAATATTTCAGCCACTTATAGATTTTCGGCAGGCACTCCAGAGCAAAGGCGGCTGCAGGCTCGTTGCACTTCGGGCCGAGCCAGCCCTCTGCAGCGTGCATAAAGGCATCCAGCGCAGTTGAAACGGTAACGCTCATCGGGCAGGAGCGGTTGTAGCGCCAATCGGCAAGGACGAGGTTGAAATAGCCGAAATCGCCCTTGATGCTGCGCTTTACGCCCTTTGTATCGGTGAGCACGCTGACGGCGGAAATTTCGCTGCCTGTGCCCGAGGTTGTGCCGATACCGACGGTGGGAAGAGGCTCGTTTTTGAAGTTCATTGCGTAGACTTCTTCGGGCTCAATTTCCGGATTGGCAGCAAAAACAGCAACCGCTTTTACTGCGTCAAGCGCAGAGCCTCCGCCGATACCGATAAGGAAATCCGCCTTACATTCCCTTGCAATTGCACCTGCCTCGTGACAAGCGGCAACAAGCGGATTTTCGCCTATTTTATCGTAGATTTCATATTTTATGTTCTGCTCATTGAGAGCTGTTACAACGTCGTCAAGCGCACCGCTCTTTTTTGCGCCCGTGCCGCCCGTTACAATCAGACAGGACGAGCCGAATTTTTTAAGCAGTGCAGACTGCTTCACAACAACGTTTTCACCGCCGACAACACGGGCAGGCATATAAAAATCGTAAGCCATAGTTTATTTCTCCTTATTCAGAAAGTCAATCACAACTATCTCGGGTCTGTTATTAAACCTTACAGGTAGGGGATAATTGCCGACACCCGAGGTAACAAAAAGCTGTGTGCCGCCAACGTTATACAGACCCTTGTCGTACATTTTGCCGTTATAGGTTATTTTCGGCAGGATGCTTCCGTTATAATAAACGGGACCTAAAAGCGGCAGGCGTATCATACCGCCGTGAGTATCGCCCGAAAAGACGAAATCGAGGTTTTCAAAGCCCGTGTATTTCTCCATATACGGGCAATGCGCAAGCAGGATATTTACTCTTTTCTCATCAGCGGGGTCAAAAGCGTTGTTCAGGCTGAAGGTCGGCGAAAACCACTCGCTTCTGATACCGTAGATGCTGATTTCGTTTTCTTTGACGGTAACGTCGCTTTTCTCAAAGTTTAACACATTTACACCGCCGTCTTCAAGTGCTTTGAAATATTTATCCGAATAATCGTGGTCGCCGCTTACAAAATACACGGGCGCATATTCGGTAAGGGCAGTTGTAAATTCCACCGCCGTTTCGGGTCTGTCCGTTTCATAGCGTGAATACATATCACCGAGGACGAAAATCAAATCGGGCTTTTGCCGTTTTATCAGGTTTTTGAGTGTTGCGTTATCCTTGCCGAAAGAGGATGAGTGCAAATCCGACACGAGCACTATTCTGACGGGTGAGGTTATTTTCTCGCTGAGAAGCGTTTGAGTATGCACTTTTATGCAGAAGTTGCCTACCGCCCAATATGCGGCAAGCATTAAAGCCGCAATAATAAAAATGCGTTTTACCGTTTTGTTTTTCTTTTTCAAAAGAACATCTCCTTACCGTATCGACTATACCTTTGCAAACGAAAGAAATTATTAAGAACTTTCTAAAATTATTCAATATTTTCAAAAAGTTGAACTAACTTCCACTTGATTTATATATACAGATATTATATAATAGCATAACGAAAGTGTTATAAGGGCATTTGTGTTCAATTATACTGTGAGGTGCATTAGCCGAAATGAAGAAAAAAGGAGCCATTCTTGCTGCCGTTGCCGTGGTTATACTGGCGGCGGTTATTGTTTGCGATTTCCTTTTCAACAAAACCGTTTCAGACACCTTTCTTGCAATGAACACCACCGTGAGCGCAGAACTCACGGGCTTGAAGTCTGAAGATGCTCTGACTCAGGTCAAAGAGAAAATTCTATATCTTGACGAAAAGCTGCTTTCAAGGACAAATGAGAATTCCGAAATTTATTCCGTAAACAGCGGCAAAACAGAGGTTTCAAACGAGCTTGCCTCTCTTCTGAATGTAATGAAGCAGCTTGAAAAGAACAGCGGCGGTGCATTCTGCATAGGTGTTGCACAGTTGACAGACCTTTGGGGCATAGGCACGGAATACGCAAGAGTTCCCGACGAAGCTGAAATCAAAGCCGCAATTAAAAACTGTTATGACTGGCAGATAGACGGTAACACAGTTTACCTGCCCGAAGGCGTAAAGCTTGATTTGGGTGCGGTAGGTAAAGGAGAAGCCTGCGATCATGCCAACAGTACTGTTTCCTTTAAGAACTGCAAGGAAAGTGTTGTTGCCGTAGGAGGAAGCGTACTGCTTCACAGCACAGTACCGAAAGCGTTGTTCAAGGTCGGCATACGAGACCCGTTGGGTGAAGCAAACGAATACTGTGCCGTGCTCGAAATCGGCGAAGCCTGCGTTTCCACATCGGGTAATTACGAAAGATTTTTTGAGGACGAAAGCGGCAAGCGATACCACCATATTTTTGACCCGTCAACGGGCTACCCTGCCGACAGCGGTTTAATGAGCGTTACGGTTGTTACACAGTCCGGCACAATAAGCGATGCACTTTCTACCGCCTGCTTTGTGCTTGGCATTGAAAAGAGCTTACCCTTGCTTGAAAGGTATAACGCTGAGGCTGTTTTCATTACAGAGGATAAGCAAATCATCACAACCTACGGTGAGCTTGAAAACGAAACCGTCACCGTTACAAACGACATCTACACATTGGGTGAAGCGAAATGAATAAATTGCTAAAGCCCATTGATTTGATACTCATAGCCGTACTGCTGCTTGGCGGTATAGGCTTTTCGGTTTACACCAAGCACAGCACAAAAAGTGCAACGGCGGTTATTTATATCGACGGCGAAATTTATCGAAAAGCAGAGCTTGAAAAGGTTGATAAGCCGTACGAGCTGACTCTCCCCTGCTCACCGAAAGCGACATTGCTTATTGAAAACGGTGCTGTTTCGTTTTGTGAAGCGGACTGTGCAGACAAGGTTTGTGTAAGCACAGGAAAGCTCACCAAGCGTGGCGACACGGCAGCCTGCCTGCCTGCAAGGGTTGTGGTCGTGATTGAAAACGGCGAAAGCAAGGATATAGACGTTCTGGTTTATTAGGGTGGCGAGAATAATCCGAACCTGCCCAAAAGCGTGAATTTTTGCGGCTTTTCGGCGTTTCGGATTTGAAAGGCGACAGCCTGTCGGCATCCTCAACATCCAAAAATCCATCAAAAATTCGCACTTTTGGGTCGTAGATTTTTTGCGAAGCGGATTTTTGGCATATCAAGGCACAAAACGCAGTAAATCCTAACGGATTTACGAGTATTTTAACGATGAGATGGCGGAAATCCACCCCGCAAAAAACGGGTTCGGATTATACTCGCCACCCTAAGGTGATAGTTTGAATAAGAAAGCTAATGTAAAACGGGTTGCCCTTGTCGGCATACTCGGCGCACAGGGTCTTGCGCTGGCGTGGCTTGAATCGCTGCTGCCTGCTTTTCCGTTTCTTCCGCCCGGTGCAAAGCCCGGACTTTCCAATATAGTTACTATGTTCACGGTTTCCGCTATCGGCTTGCCCGACGCATTTTTTATCGTTCTTTTAAAGGCAGGCTTTGCGGGAATTACAAGGGGCTTCACCGCCTTCTGGATGAGCCTTTGCGGCGGCACGGTCAGTATGCTCGTTATGTGGCTGCTGCTCAAAAAGCTCAAAAGCAACCCCCTCGGTCTTGTCGGCACGGGTATTTGCTGTGCCCTCGGTCATAATCTCGGCCAGCTTATTGCCGCCGCAGTCCTGACAGACACGGTGACGATAATCGGCTACGCCCCCGTGCTTGCGGTGTTCGGCGTGCTCACAGGAATAGTAACGGGCTGTGTTTTCAGAGCAGTTCACCCGATACTCATAAAACAAAGTAAATTTTTCGTTTCAAACGATAACTATAGGAGATGAAAGAATGAAAGGTTACTCCGCAAACGGCGTGCTTAAGGCCGTCGTTAAAGGCAGAGGCGGTGTTAGTGTTTCCCACAGCAAGAACACCGAAAACTGCAAAATTGTCCGTATGCCTGTACCCGAAAAGGTTGTACTGCCTATGCAGCAGCATATCGGCGCACCGTGTGAGCCCGTAGTCAAGGTCGGGGACGAGGTAAAGGTCGGCCAGCTTATAGGTGACACGGATAAATTCGTCAGCGCACCGATTTACGCTTCCGTTTCGGGCAAGGTCACCGCTATAGGCGACGTTAAGCTGGCTAACGGCTCAATGTCAAAGGCAGTCACAATTGAGTCCGACGGCGAAATGACGATGTGCGAAGGAATTGAACCGCCCAAGGTTGAAAATGCAGCAGACCTCATCAAGGCCGTGCGTGCTTCGGGTCTGGTAGGCTTAGGCGGTGCAGGCTTCCCCGCACACGTAAAGCTCGGCCTTATGCCCAACGAAAACATTGACACCCTCATTATCAACGCCGCTGAATGTGAGCCGTATATCACCGTTGACTACCGTGAATGTATGGAAAACAGCGCAAACGTTATCAAGGGCGTTGCAACACTCAAGAAATACCTCGGCTTCAAGCGAGCCGTTATCGCCGTTGAGGACAACAAGCCTCAGGCTATCGAGCTTCTGAACAAGCAGATTAAGGAGCTTGCAGGCGGCGACCCCGACATCAGCATTATGGCGCTCGTTTCCAAGTATCCGCAGGGTGCTGAAAAGGTTATGATTCAGTCTGTAACCGGCAGAAAGGTTCCGCCCGGAAAGCTGCCGTCGGACGTAGGCTGTGTGCTTATGAACGTTGCCAGCGTTGCCTTTATTCAGCGTTACCTTGAAACCGGCAAGCCGCTCATCAGCCGCTCCGTTACCGTTGACGGTTCTGCAATTCACACGCCCAAAAACGTGCGTGTACCGATAGGCACGAGCCTTAGTGATATTATTGACTTCTGCGGCGGCTTTAAAGCAGAGCCGTTCAAGATTATTTCGGGTGGTCCGATGATGGGTGCTGCAGTTGTCGGCACGGATATTCCGCTGCTCAAGCAGAACAACGCCATACTTGCCTTTGCAGAGGGCACCTTCAAGGTAAAGCCCGAGCGTGACTGCATACGCTGCGGCCGCTGTGCACAGGTTTGCCCGATGAGCCTTATGCCCACCCTTATTGTCCGACACACCAAGGCTAAGGACGTTGCCAAGCTCAACGACGCAGGCACTATGGTATGTATGGAATGCGGCAGCTGCTCCTACGTCTGCCCCGCAGGTCTTCCGCTTGTTCAGCATATGAGGCTTGCAAAATCAGTTATCAGAGAGGCAGGTGCCAAGAAATGAGCGTAAACAAAAAACTCACCGTCAGCGCTTCGCCCCACGTGCGCTCACCGCACACGGTTACGGGCATTATGCTTGACGTTATTATCGCACTTATCCCGTCGCTTATTGCGGCAGTTGTAATCTTCGGTTACAGAGTGCTTATGGTAACACTCGTTTGCGTCGGCAGCGCAGTTCTTGCCGAATACCTGAGCCGCAAGGTTATGAAGCGCCACCAGACTATCAGCGATTTAAGCGCCGTTGTAACAGGTCTTTTACTTGCATTCAACCTGCCCGTATCAATTCCGCTGTGGATTGCAGCGCTGGGCAGCATTATAGCAATAGTTGTTGTAAAGCAGATGTTCGGCGGTATCGGCCAGAACTTTGTAAACCCTGCACTCGCCGCACGTATCATTCTTCTTATGTCCTTTCCCTCCGCTATGGCAAACTGGGCAACGGACTCAAAATTTATCACAACAACTGCTACTCCCCTTGCAAGCATCACCCGTCCGACAGAAATTATAACCTCCTTTGTCGGTGAAACGGAAGAACTCCCCTCTCTGCTTGATATGTTCCTCGGCCTTCACGGCGGCTGCTTCGGCGAAGTGTGTTCGCTCGCACTTATTGCCGGCGGCATCTACCTTGTAGTGCGTAAGGTTATCTCCCCTGCAATTCCCCTGGCATACATCGGCACGGTTGCCGTACTTATGCTTATTGCAGGCATAGGCGATTTTGAATTTGTCGCTTACCAGCTTCTCGGCGGCGGTCTTCTCCTCGGCGCTATCTTTATGGCAACCGACTACACCACCTGCCCCGTCAGCTTCAAGGGCAAGATTATCTTCGGTATCGGCTGCGGTATAATCACCACGGTTATCCGTCTTTTCGGCAGTCTGCCCGAAGGCGTATCGTTCTCAATCATTCTTATGAATCTCCTTGTTCCCCACATTGAAAAGCTTACAACAGCCAAGCCCTTCGGCACACCGAAGGTTGACAAAAAGGCTGAAAAGGCCGCCAAGAAGGCAGAAAAGGAGGCGGCTAAGGTATGAAAAAGTTCAGTATAGGCGATATTCTGAAGCCAACGGTAGTTCTCGCTTTGATATGCGTTATAACCTCTGCCCTGCTCGCTTACACTAACTCGCTGACCGCTCCGATTATTGCAGACCTTGCAATCGAAACGGAAATGAACACGAGAAAAGAGGTTCTCAAAAACGCTGCCGAATTCGTTGACGGCGATTTGAACGGCGTTGCATACTGCACGGGTAAGGATGCAGGCGGCAGCACGGTCGGCTACGTATTCACAACCGCTGCCAAGGGCTACGGCGGCGACGTCAAGATTATGGTAGGCGTAAACACGGACGGCACGGTTGCAGGCGTTCAGATTCTTTCCCTGAGCGAAACACCCGGCCTCGGTATGAACGCAACCAATCCGAGCTTCCTTGATCAGTTTATAGGAAAGACACTCGGTGTCAACGTTAACAAAAACGAGCCCGGCGAAAACGAAATCAAGGCACTTACGGGTGCAACAATCACATCCAAGGCCGTTACAAGTGCAGTAAACATTGCGCTTGACTATTACACACAGCTTACGGGAGGTGCAAACAATGGCTGATAAAAAACCGCTCAGCAAAGAATTCACCAAAGGCCTCATAGCCGAAAATCCGGTTCTCCGCCTTGTTCTGGGCACCTGTCCGACGCTTGCCGTTTCCACCTCGGTTTCGGGCGCACTCGGTATGGGTCTTGCGGCATCAATCGTTCTTATCTGCTCCAACATCGTTATTTCAGCACTCCGCAAAATCATTCCGGGCAAGGTAAGAATTCCCGCTTATATCGTTATTATCGCTTCATTCGTTACGATAGTTCAGATGCTTGTCAAAGCATTCGCCCCTGCAATTGACGAAAGTCTCGGCGTTTACCTGCCGCTTATCGTTGTTAACTGTATAATCCTCGGCAGAGCTGAAGCCTTTGCCGGCAAGAACGGCGTTATCGCTTCCGCAGTTGACGGACTCGGTATGGGTGTCGGCTTCACGGGCGCACTGCTTGCAATGGCACTTATCCGTGAGTTTATCGGAACGGGTGCAATCAGCGGCACACAGATTTTCCCCGCAGAATATGCAATGATTATCTTCATCCTGCCTCCCGGCGGCTTCTTCGTATTCGGTATGCTTATGGCTGTTGCCAACAAGCTCGCTGAAAGCAAGGGCAAGCCCAAGGCAGAGCTCCACGGCTGCGAAAGCTGTCCTATGGCTGCAAGCTGCTCGCTGATTAACACAGGCAGCTGTGAAAACGATGTAAAGGAGGCAACCGTAAGATGACAAAGGTATTCTTATCAATTCTTATTACAGCAATCCTTACGGAAAACTTCCTGCTCAGCAAGTTCCTCGGCATCTGTCCGTTCCTCGGTGTTTCCAAAAAGCTGAACACAGCTTCGGGTATGTCGCTTGCAGTTATCTTCGTTATGCTGCTTGCAACCGCAGTAACCTACCCCATCAACACGCTGCTCGTCAAGAACGATATGGAATACCTGCAGACGATTGTTTTCATTCTCGTAATTGCCGCACTCGTTCAGCTCGTTGAAATCGTGCTCAAGAAATATATCCCCTCGCTTTACAGCGCACTGGGCATTTACCTTCCCCTCATCACAACAAACTGCGCTGTTCTCGGCGTAGTTATCCTCAACGTTGACAACGGCTACAACTTTGCCGAGTCAATGGTAAACTCGCTCGGTGCAGGTCTCGGCTTTATGCTTGCAATGGTTATTTTCGCAGGCGTACGTGAAAGGCTTGAAAGCTGTGACATCCCCAAATTTATGCAGGGTCTGCCGATAACTCTCGTTGCGGCCTCCCTCACCTCCATCTCGTTCCTCGGCTTCACGGGAATCGTAGACGGTATCTTCGGTTAAGAAAGGCGGTAAAAAAACAATGAATCCTATTTTACTTGCAGTCATAGTTGTTGCCGCCATCGGTATCATCGCTGCGGTTATGCTTGCCGTTGCTTCAATTGTAATGGCAGTACCCGTTGACGAAAAGGCGGAAAAAATCCGTGAAGAGTTGCCCGGCGCCAACTGCGGTGCCTGCGGCTTCTCCGGCTGTGACGGCTACGCAGCCGCACTCTCAAAAGGCGAAACAACCTGCACGACCCTCTGCTCCCCCGGCGGAAGCGAGGTTTCCAAAAAGATCGCCGCTATAGCAGGTCTTGCAGCAGGCGAAATTGCTCCGCAGGCAGCCGTAGTGCTCTGCCAGGGCAACAACCACAACGCAGGCACAAAGCTCAACTATGTAGGCGTTAAGAGCTGTAAAATGGCAACACAGCTTTACGGCGGACCCAAGGACTGTATCTACGGCTGTATCGGCTTCGGCGACTGTATTGAAGCCTGCCCCTATGATGCAATCCACATCTGCGACGGTGTTGCAAGAATCAATCCCCTTGCCTGCCGTGCGTGTAAGGCCTGTATCAAGACCTGCCCCAAGGGTCTCATCGAGCTTCTTCCCCTTCATCAGGCAAAGGCCGCTGTGCTCTGTGCCAATAAGGATAAGGGCGCTCTTACAAGAAAAGAGTGTAAGGCAGGCTGTATCGGCTGTATGAAGTGCGTAAAGGCCTGCGAATACGATGCAGTCAAGGTCGAAAACTTCTGCGCAAAGGTTGACTACGACAAGTGTATCGGCTGCGGCAAGTGCCACGAGGCCTGCCCCGTCGGCGCAATAGACGTAATCGAGCTCGGCAAGATTGCGCTTAAGAGTATCAATAGAATATAACGGTTTATTTACAAAAAGCTGTCTTGTTTTGAGCAAGACAGCTTTTTTAATGCACCTATTTATTATGTTATAAAGTAAAACTCTACACCTTCCTCTTTGCTTACATAGCCGTATTTCCAGCCGTGAAGCTCGAGGATTTTGCGGCAGATTGCAAGGCCCATACCGCTTGATTTTTCCGAGCTGTTGCGCACGGAATCTATACGGTAAAACTCCTCCCAGATGTGTTTGCCGTGGTCGGGTGCGATATGACTGCCGCTGTTGAAAACGCTGAGCTTTATTTTGCCGCCGTCATTTTTCACGGTCAGCTTCACCTCGCCGTTTTCTGGCGTGTACTTGAGTGCATTTGAAAGGAAATTATCAACAACAAGCGAAATCAGACCCACGTTGCATTGCACATCTGTTCTTTCAATACTCTCGGTTACGGATATACCCTTTTCCTCAAACAGAGCGCTGTATTTTTCAAGCTCCTTTTTCGCAACGCTTGAAAGGTTGCAGGGCTCTTTTTCAATTTTTTCCGCCGTTGAAATGCGGTTATACTCGAGCAAGGTGTTGACGAGCTTGTTCATACGCACGGTTTCGGCGTAGATTGCGTTCATATACTGTTCGTTCTTTTCGGGCAGTATGTTTTCTATTATACACTCGCTGAGGTTTGAGATAACCGCAAGCGGTGTTTTCAATTCGTGTGCGGCGGCACTTGTAAAGGCAATTCTTGCGTTTTCAAGCTGCTTGTTTTTGTTGTAGAGCTTGTTTGAGAGAATAAGTATAGCTATCGCAAGGATAACAAAGCCGAGAGTAAATTCAAGCAGGAACATTTGAAAATAATCGGAATCCAATACTGCAATAACAGGTCTGAAGCCGCCTGCTTCAACTATAGCGAAATGCTCATCACCGTATCGGCAAGTACAGTCGTAATAAAAATATTCGTAGCTGCTCACACCGCCTCCGCCGCCCGAATTCTCTATACCGCGCAATGCTTCCTTTTTTCGTTCATCAGACAGCACCTCTTCCCGAAGCTCATCAAACAGCTTTCTGTTATAGTGCTTTTCGTTTATATCATAAAGAGTAATGTATGCCGCAACATAATTTTCTTCATCCAACCTGCATTTTGCCTCTTTATCTGAAAACACAATGGTCAGATTTTCTTCGCCGTTGCCAAGTTCAAGACCTAATTTTACGGGAATTACCTTATCTTCGTCAAGGTTAAACTCAAAATCACTTACCTTTACATAGGTCTTTTTCGCCTGCTTTTCCAGTTTGGCAATATCGCGTTTCATTTCATCGGTTAGATATTCGTCAAGGTAACAATAAAGCCTTTTCTCGCCAAGATGTACAAAGGAAATATAGGTGCCTGTTTGTGCAACAATATTGCCGTCTTTATCGTAGGCAATCGCAACATACGGAAACCTGTTCGCAATCTGCTGACTTGTCCTGAGTAAATCTCCTACGCTTTCGCCCTCATTCAGTTCGGTAATATACCTATCGTTGCTGAATGCAGACAGGTTGTCCTCTGCATTGTCCAATTCCTGGCACACAGCCAACGAGGCACCCGTAAAGCACACCGCAAAGCCTAAAACATAGACGAGCACCAGACCTATTGCAACATAGGAAAACATCTTCTTTTTGCTCATTTTCTCACACCTCCTCGAATTTGTAGCCAACGTTGACGACCGTTTTGATTGCACAGGCTTTTTCGCCCAGAGCCTTGCGGATTATTTTGATGTGGGTATCGACCACCCTGTCGTCGCCCTCAAAATCGTAGCCCCACACACGGCTTAAAATTATTTGTCGGCTCAGGACAATGTTCTTGTTTGACATCAGGTATTCGAGCAGCTGAAAATCCTTACTTGAAAGCGTGATTTCTTTGCCGCCCGCAAAGACCTTGAAGCGGTTTTTATCCAGCGTTATTTCTCCTGAAATTATTAAATTTTCGTCAGTCAGTCCTCTGTAGCGCCTTATCATCCTTTGGCTCTTTTCAAACAGCACCGACAAGGGGAAGGGCTTTACAATGTAATCGTCCGCTCCGCTTGAAAGTCCCGCGAGAAAATCTCTTTCCTCACCCAGAGCAGATAAAAACAGTACGGGCGCTTTGGTGATTTTGCTTATGCGCCTGCAGGCTTCAAGGCCGTTTAATACAGGCATCATAACATCGAGAATTATGAGGTCGTATTCATTTTCTTCAACCAATTCAACCGCCCTTCCGCCGTTCTCGGCAAGGTGCACCTCCACGCCCTTTGTAGTAAAATAGTCGTTTACCGTTTCACGGATTTTCGCTTCATCGTCGGCAAAAAGTATTTTAAACATTGCCGCTCACCTCCTTCTGACTATAAAATAAACCGTGTATGTGTAGTTTGTGTGTTCATAGCAAAAAGGTGAAGAGAAATTCCGAAAATTTTTCTTCACCTTATGTTTTAGTTGATTTTAATTGAAAGAATTTCAAACGGCTTGAGAGAAGCGGAAATCGTGCCGCCCGAAACGGCGCACTCCGTAACCTCGTTTTCCGTAAGGTCAACAACGCTTGCACGCTGGAAGCGGAAATTCGGCCTGATTGTGAAATCGCAATCCGCACCCGTGCTCTCGTAAACACGCAGGATGATACCCCTGCCGTCCTCGGCAGCCTTGATGCTTTCAATTACGGCAGCTCCGCCGTTATCAAACTTCATAAGCTGGGCTGCTTCCTTTGCCTCAATCTGACCGTCGGTTGAAACCTTTGCAACGCTTAAGGGCATATTGAGCTGATATGCGTGCTCGCTTACCTTTGCCTCAACTCTGTCACCCTTGTGGGGATAGAAAGCGTATGTAAAGGCATGCTTGCCGTAATCGGCGTTCACATCGGGATAGCAGGGTGAACGCAGAAGATTGATGTCAATGGTTGTGTCCTTTACTCTGTAGCCGTATTTGCCGTTATTGAGCACGGCCGCACCGTAATCACGCTGTGAAATATCGAGCCACTTCTGTGCGCAGATTTCAAACTGAGCGTACTGCCAGCTTGTATTCTCGGTTGTGGAACGCTCAAGTGAGCCGAACTGAATGTCGCACTCAACCTTGTCGCTTACAACGTTAATCGGGAAGGCTGTGCGGAGCATCTTTCTCTTTTCGCGCCAGTCTGCCTCGGTTTCAAAACGGATAATGCCGGCAGGCGTAAGAACGATTTTCTGCTTGAGAATCGACTCGTTAAAGCTGAAGGTCTGTGTACGCACGGCGTTACCGCCTTCCACACCGAATTCAACATCGATCAGCTTCATTTTGGTTGTAACGTCGTCAGCGTAGTTGAAGCGCATATCCCAAGCATCGCCTCTGTCCTCGTAAAGAGTAAAGATGTTTGCCTTTTCGCCGTTCAGGAGCACCTGTCTGCCGTTGATTTTATCGTAAATTTCGGTGATTGCACCGTTTGAATCGAAGGTAACGGAAAGCTTGCCGTTTTCAAGTCCAGTTTCGTCGCTTGCGCAGGGCTCAAAGCGGTCCGTGCTTTCATCAAGGCTCTTCATACCCATAGCGGGTACGGTAATCTGCCTGTAGCCGCCCGTAGTCTTAAACTGCTCCGTAACCTCGAAGGGAAGAGAGTTGAAAACGATAGTTTCGTTCACTCTGCCTATTGTGGCGGCAACCTTGGCATACGCTGCCTTTTTGATTTCGGAAAGGCGCTTGAGCATTACCTTGAAGCGTTCCTCAGCTTCCTGATAAACACGGTTTATTGATGAGCCGGGTAAAATATCGTGGAACTGATAGAGAAGATATTCCTCCCAGATTTCGTCAAGCTCTGCCTTGGGATAAGGCACGTTTGCGGCAAGCTTTGCCCAAACGCAGGCAAACTCCGTTTCACGAAGTGCAAATTCCGTACGGCGGTTGTAGCGCTTGATTCTGGACTGAGTAGTGTATGTGCCCTGATGCTTTTCAAGGTAAAGCTCACCGACCCATTTTTTATAATCCGCCTTGTTTTCCGCAATTCTGTCGAGCATATCGATTGAATAGCCCTGCTCGCAGGGAACGAGACCCTCAAGGTTCTTTATGCGCTTAAGACCTTCAAGGTGGAAATTGCTCGGTCCTCCGCCGCCGTCACCGATGCCGAAGAGCATAAGCGCCTCTTCGCAAACGGCGCTGTCCTCGTAGTTTTCTTCAATCTTTTTAAGCGACCTGGGCATTGCAGGGCCGTTATATGTATCCTCGGGAAGAAGGTGTGCAAGCACATCCGTACCGTCTATGCCGTACCAATTGAATGTGTGGTGGGGATACGAGTTGTGCTCGCTCCACGAAAGCTTCTGCGTTACAAAGTAATCGACACCGCTCTTTTTCATAATCTGCGGCAATGCGGCGCTGTAGCCGAAAACATCGGGCAGCCAGAGCGAACGCACGTCCACGCCGAATTCTTCCATAAAGAATTTTTTACCGTAGAGGAACTATCTTACGAGAGGCTCTGCACCACTGACGTTGGTATCGGCCTCAACCCACATACCGCCCTGACATTCCCAGCGGTTTTCCTTTACCTTCTGCTTGATTTTTGCGTACAGCTCGGGATAGTCTTCCTTGACCCACTTGTAAAGCTGGGGCTGGCTTGCGCCGAAGATAAAATCGGGATACCTGTCCATAAGCTGAATTACGTTGGAGAAGGTTCTTGCGCCCTTACGCTTGGTTTCTCTTATCGGCCACAGCCAGGCAAGGTCGATGTGTGCGTGGCCTATACCCGTAATGCGAAGCGAGCTGTCACCGCCCTTGCGGTCAAGCTCTTTATTTAAAATTTTCTTAACAGCGTTTCTGTCAAAATCGGGGGTCGTAATCATACATACTGCATCGTATGTTCTGCCTAAAAGGCGCTTGTAGCGTGCGCTGTTCTTATCGATACAGCCGAGCATATCCCTGATTACGGCAAGGTCATAATAGATGTCACGGAGCTCACCGTCGCAGATTGCAAGGTCTGCCTCCATAACCTTACCGCTGTCCTGATACTTTCCGAAAAGGTCGTTACAGCCTGCATCTGCCCACAGTGAAATTTCGCCGCTTTCCTTAGTCGCCTTGTCAAGCACGTAAATACGCTTGCCGGGGCTGCCCAGAGAAGTGTCGTACTCGGAGCTGACGTTTGTAAGGCAGGCAACGGGTACGCCCGCTTTGTCAAACACGCACATTTCGCCGCTTACGTCCAACATAAGCACAAGATTTTTTTCTCTTTCGCTTTCGGGAATTCTGCCCTCAAAGCAAAACCATGCACAGTCCCAGAGCTTGCCCCAGCTTTCGCCGACGGTGAGTATTTTTTCTTCACCGCTCGTGCGCTCGCTGAATTTTACGGGCTCGGGCGTTACGTAGGCCCTGACTGAAAGCGGAGCAATTTTGGTATAAATTGCGGGCTTTACCGTTCTTATTGCATCGTCAATTTTACGAAGCATATATTTTTCTGAATACGGCATTGCTGCACATCCTTTCTTTTCGGATATATTCGTTTTTGCAAAAGGCCGTACCAAAACTTTAACAATGTTTTGATACGACCTGAAAAATAGTTTTTGCTTTATGCGGCAGGCTGAGTAGTTGTAAACCTGTCAATAAGAGAATCCAACCGCCTTGTTGTCTCCGCTTCGGAGGGCTGTTCAACGGGAGCCGTTGTGGTTTCTTCGCCGCCCGAAACAGGCTCGTCACCGCTTGGAATTTCAACTGATGAGCCGGTTGTTGTTTCGTCATCATCGCCCGGCTTCCACCAGTCGAGTATGCCTCGTCTTGTTGTGGTTTCTTCGGAATAGCCTTCGCCGGAATCGCTGCCCGAATAGCTTTCCGTGCTGCCGGAAGAGCTGTTCGAGCCGTTGTCGTTAAACTTAACGTAATCTAGTGCGGAATCACGGTACTCATCAAGCTCGATATTGGTTGTGCCGTAAAGAGCAAGCTGAACACGCTGTGCCGCAAGCGGATAGTCAACAACCCAGTAGGATACGCCGTTGATTCTGGCATCCTTACGGGTGTCCTCGTCGGGCATTGTAACCTGCTTGATTTCGTAGTTGAGCCAGCCCTGCGCAAGTGTCTGAGCGCCGTAGGAGAGAATCTGACTCTTTGAGCAGTCCGTTGCAAGAAGCGGAAGCAGAGTATCAATAGCGTTATTGAGCTGGGTGAGCGAAGCACCCTTTGCGCTCTTGATAATAGCCGTAATAAGCGTTCTCTGACGGCGTGTACGAGAAACGTCGCTGTCAGCATCGCACTTACGGATACGGGCATAAACAAGTGCCTGCTTACCGTCAAGCTTGACGGGACCGTAGTTGGGTATTTTCTTGATAGCCGTGGTTGTGCGGTTAATATACCTCTGCTCGTATTCCTTCATATCAACCGTAACACCGCCGAGGGCATCAATAACCTTCGGGAAGCTGGTAAAGTCAACCGCCACGTAATAGTCAATACCTATCTTGTAGTCCTTTTCAAGGGTTTCAATGGTTGCTGCGGCACCGCCCTTTGAATAGGCGGCGTTGACCTTTGCCCAGTAGCCCCTGCCGTTAGCCTCGTAATAAGTGCGGCTGTCACGCATAAAGGAACAAAGCGTTATCGTTTCAGTCTTTTTGTTGATTGAAACGAGCATAAGCACGTCGGAATTGCCGCCGTATTTGACGCCGTTTTTGCCGTCAACACCTATGAGCAGAACGTTTATTACGTAGTCCTGCGACATAATGCTGCCGTCCATCTGATACCACTTTTTGAGCAAATCGTCAAGCGAGGCAGCATTTGAAACCTCGTGCATAGCTTCAAAATCTTCATCCTCAAAGTTTTCCGAATAGTTTTCATCGCCCGTGAAGACCTCGTCCTCACCCTCAATGTTGATAAGGTCAAGCTTGTCCATAACAAAGCTTGCGACGAGTGCACCAACCATAAGCAGAATCAAAACAATCATAGCAACTAAAATGATTTTTGTGTTCCGCTTATTGTTCTTGAGCAAGAATTCAAAAAACTTGTTGGGGTAACAGATTTCACGCTGGTCAAGCGGCTTGTGTCCGCGCTGATACGCCGGCTTTTCCTTTTCCTTTGAGCTGTCGGAATAGACATCCTCAAACTGCATTTTGTTGTTATTTTCTTCCATATCTCTTTCCCTTTAGTAACACCGTGTTACTCGTTTGTTTCCTGAGTTGTTTCTTCTTTTGTTTCTTCTGTTTCCTGTGTTGCTTCCTCGTCCTGTGCCTGAGCGGACTCTTCCTCACGCTCTGCCGTGGTAGCCGTTACGAGGCTGTCACCCTCGCCCACACGCATTACGCGAACGCCCTTGGAGGTACGGGAGAAGAGGCTTATCGAATCGGACGGCATACGGATAATTACACCGCTTGAGGAAATGAGGATAATATCCTCGTCCTCATTAACGTTCATAAGTGCGGCAACCTTGCCGTATTTTTCCGTCTTGTAGTTTGTAACGCCCTTACCGCCTCTGGACTGAGCACGGTATTCGTCACCCGGGCTTCTTCTGCCGTAGCCCGTTTCCGTAACGGTGAGAACGAAATCATCATCCGTTACTATATCCATACCGACAACCTCGTCATCCTCACGAAGCTCGATAGCCTTGACACCTCGTGCAGTTCTGCCGATGGGTCTTGCATCGTTTTCGTTGAAGCGGATTGAGAAGCCGTTACGGGTTGCAACAAGAAGGTCGTCGTCGCCATAGGTGAGCTTGACCCAAGCAAGCTCGTCATCCTCATCAAGGTTGATGGCAATAACGCCGTTCTTGCGGATGTTCTTATATGCATCAAGAAGAGTACGCTTGATAATACCCTTTCTCGTTACCATACACAGGTATTCTCCGTCTGCCTCGGCAGGTACTCTTATCATTGCCGAAATCTTCTCGTCTGCATCGAGCGGAAGAATATTGACAGCGTTCATACCCTTGCCGGTACGTGAGCTTTCGGGAATTTCATAGCCCTTAAGCTTGTACGCCTTACCGAAGTTGGTGAAGAACATAATATGGTCGTGTGAGGAGCAGGTGAACATTGT
>JAFXCT010000042.1 GCA_017521365.1 Clostridia bacterium | reverse complement strand
CGACAGAGTAGCTCTGTACTTAGCATAACGGAGGTACACGACAATGAGTTTTCCCATTTATGAACATAAAGTAAGCCGTGAGCTCTTCGACAGAGCAACAAAGGTAATCCCCACAGGTGTTTACGGCCACCTCGGCCCGGCAGAGGGTAACTTCATCCCCGTTTGCGATTGGCCGCTTTTCGGCGACAAGGCAAAGGGCGCATACTTCTGGGATGTTGACGGCAACAAGTACATCGACTATATGTGTGCCTACGGCCCCAACGTTCTCGGCTACTGCGACAAGGACGTTGACGCAGCAGCAATCGCACAGTCAAAGCTCGGCAACTGCACAACCTCTCCCAGCAGAATTACGGTTGATTTTGCAGAGCTTATGGTTGACACCGTAAAGAGCGCAGACTGGGCTTTCTTTGCAAAGAACGGTAACGACGTTACAACAGCCGCTATTATGACTGCACGTGCAGCAACACACCGCAAGAAGATTATCTTCGTTAACGGCTTCTACCACGGCGTTTCACCCTGGACACAGAAGGTTGACTACCCCGGCGTTATCCCCGAGGACGTTGCAAACAACCTCTACGTTGACTGGAACGATTTTGAAGCACTCGAAAAGTTAGTTGCGGAAAACGAAGGCGAAATCGCCGCTTTTATTTCCACACCCTATATGCACGGCAACTACAAGGACAACGAAACACCTGCAGAGGGCTACTGGCAGAAGGTTCGTGAGCTTTGCACACGCAAGGGCATTGTTCTCATCGTTGACGACGTTCGCTGCGGCTTCCGTCTTGACCTTGCTGGCTCCGACCACTTCTACGGCTTTGAGGCTGACCTCATCTGCTTCTGTAAGGCTATTGCAAACGGCTGGAACGTTTCCTGCCTTTGCGGTAAGGACTCTCTCAAGAGCGCCGTCAGCTCACTGAGCTACACCGGCAGCTACTGGCTCAGCTCCGTTCCCTTCGCAGCAGGTATTGCCTGTATCGAGAAGATGAAGAAGCTTGACACTCCCAAGCTGTTCCGTGAAAAGGGTCTTATGCTCACAAACGGCCTCAAGGCTGCCGCCGAAAACAACGGCTTCAACCTTGTTGTTTCCGGTGAGCCCGCACTCTTCTACCTCAGAATAGCAAACGACAACTCAATGATGCTCCATCAGGAGTGGGTTGCAGAGTGCGTTAAGAGAGGTATCTTCTTCTCCAGCCACCACAACCACTTTATGAACGCCGCTATGAGCGACAAGGACATCAACCTCACACTTGAGGTTGCCGACGAAGCGTTCAAGGTTGTTGCCGCAAATCACCCCGAACTCTTTTAATTGAAAATTTTTAATACAGGAGGAAAACAAAATGCCATTGACCAAGCAAGAGTGGCTTGCACTCGAAAAAAAGGCTCATGAGCTGCGTAAACTCTGCCTCGATACAACCTATTGGGCAGGCTCCGCTCACATCGGCGGCGGTATGAGCGTCATGGATATGATGACCGTTCTCTACCACAAGTATATGCACCTCGACAAAGAAGACCCCAACTGGGAGGACAGAGACCGTTTCATTCTCAGTAAGGGCCACGCAGGCGTTGCTTATGCAGCAGTCCTTTGCGACTACGGCTACAACGACCCCGAACAGCTTAAGACCTTCAACCTTTCCAACTCCAAGATGGGTATCCACCTTGACTCCAACAAGGTTAAGGGCGCAGACGCTTCCACAGGCTCTCTCGGCCACGGTCTTTCCATTGCGGCAGGTACAGGCCTTGCAGCAAGAATCAAGGGTAAGGACTACAAGACCTTCTGCATCCTCGGCGACGGCGAATGCGACGAAGGCTCCAACTGGGAAGCAGCAATGACAATTGCTCACTACAACATCACAAACGTTATCTCTTTTGTTGACCGTAACCAGTGCATGATTGACGGTCCGACAGAAGAAGTTATGAAGCTTGAACCCTTCTGCGACAAGTGGCGTTCCTTCG
This sequence comes from Clostridia bacterium, assembly GCA_017521365.1. Lineage (GTDB taxonomy): Bacteria > Bacillota > Clostridia > Oscillospirales > Acutalibacteraceae > UBA8612. The sequence continues at coordinate 6,131 of JAFXCT010000042.1, read as the reverse complement.
GCTTCCACGTTATCGAAATCGACGGTAACAACATCAAGGAGCTTTGCGAAGCTATTGACTACGCATACGAAAACACAGAAAAGCCCGTTATGATTGTTGCAAACACAGTCAAGGGCTGCGGCGTTGACTATATGGAAGGCGACTACAAGTGGCACTACGGCGCACTTAACGAAGAAAAGTACGAGCTTGCAAAGAAGAGCCTCGAAGCGTTCTACAAGAAGCGCTGCGAAAGAGCAGAAAAGGAGGGTGCATAAGCCATGGCAGGTGGACTTACTTACACAGCTACTGAATCTACAGCTTTCTCAACAGCTGAATACTACGGCAAAACGCTCGTAGAACTCGGTCAGGAGCACGACGACGTAGTCGCTCTCACGGCTGACCTTGGTAAATCAACAAAAATCGGTATGTTCGGCGAGCATTTCCCGGACAGATACTTCAACGTAGGTATTGCAGAGCAGAATATGTTCGGTATTGCCGCAGGTATGGCAAAGGCAGGTCTTGTTCCCTTCCTTTCCACCTTCTCCGTTTTCGCTTCACTCAGAAGTGCAGACCAGCTCCACACAGATATCTGCTACCAGAACGTAAACGCAAAGGTTATTGCCACACACGCTGGTACATCCTTCGGTCAGGCAGGCTCAACACACCACGCAATCTGCGATATGGCTGTTGTTCGCTCAATGCCCAACATCACTCTTATCTGCCCTGCTGACGGTCTTGAGACAGTCAATGCAGTACGTGCAGCATACGAGAACCCCGGCCCCTACTACATCCGTATCAACCGCGGCTTCGACCGTGTTCTTTACGAAACAACAGACTACGGCTTCGAGGTAGGCAAGGCCGTTCAGCTTAAAGAGGGTACCGATATCACGGTTATCGCTTGCGGCTCCTGCGCATTCCAGGCACTCCAGGCAGCTAACTTCCTTGAGAACGCAGACGGTCTTAAGGTAAGAGTTCTCAATATGCACACAATCAAGCCCATCGACAGAGAGGCTATTGTAAAGGCTATTATGGACACACGCCGTATCATCACAGTTGAAGACCACAGCGTTATCGGCGGTCTCGGCGCAGCAGTTGCAGAGGTTATTGCCGAAACAGGTAAGGGCTGTGCATTCAAGCGCCTTGGTATTCAGGACCAGTTTGCACCCATCGGTCTTCACGAAGACATTATGTCCCCACTCGGCATTGACTCCAACGGTATCATTGCCGCCGTTCGTGAAGCAATGAACGCTGACTTTGAGCTTGACGACGACTGGGACGACGAGGTTTAATTATAATTTAAACTTCCACAGCAGAAAGGATTGATTTTTATGTCTACAAGAGACGAAGTTTTTACCAATAAAATTTTCCTCTGTGCTGCAATCCCGCTCATCAAGGTCATCGCAAACGATGTTCCCAACCTTGCAAAGAAATTTGAGCACGCTCACACAATTTACCAGATAAGCGCCCTTTGCCCCGATGTTCCCGAGGGCAAGGTTGGCACACATCTTGTTGTAAACAACGGCGAGTGGATTGTTCACACCGATAAGCTGACCAACAACGCACACGTTGAGCTTGAATTCAAGAGCATTGAGGCTCTCAACGCTTTCTTCAAGGGTCAGATTAAGCCGCAGTATCTTCCCAAAATGAAGGGCCTTGCAAAGCACACGGGTGCATTTGCTTCCTTTATGATGGTACTGCTCAAGATGTCCTCTCTCCTCACGGCTAAGGAAGCTCCCGAGGACGAGGAAACAAAGAAGCTTCTTGTAAAGTGCTACTTCTACCTGCTTTCCAGCGGTATCAGCACACTCAACAAGAACGGCCACGATGCTATTCACGACTGGACCTCAAAGAGCCCCGACCGTGTTTACTCCTGGGCTGTCAACGGCTATCCCGAGGTCAGCGCATACATCCGCATCAAGGCAGGCAAGTCCAGAGCAGGCCGCGGCGAATACAAGAGAGCTATGCCCTTCTTTACAATGCGCTTTGATAATTTCGACAGCGCACTTGGTATTCTTATGCAGACAGCAGATATGCTTGAATCCGTTAAGGCGGGCAAGCTTATTATGGACGGTGCACCCGAATTCGGTGCACAGCTCGGCGACTTTATGATGCAGGTCGGCGCATACGCACAGGGTTAATAATTAAGAAAGTGCAGGGCAGTACGTTTTGCTGCCCTGCACATAACCATTTTAAAAGTTTATTCCACGAAAGGAAATTCACTTCGATTATGAAAGTATTTATGATTGGCGGCACAGGCCTTCTCGGCTGTGAGGCTGCAAGAATTTTTATTGAGAGAGGCAACCAGGTAAAGAGCGTTGCTCTTCCCCCTCTTCCCGAAGGAGCTCCCATCCCCGAAGAGATGGAAATTGAGCTTTGCAACCTTTACGAAAAGAGCGATGAGGAAATCAAGGAAATGATGACGGGCTGCGACTGCTTTGTTTTCGCCGCAGGCGTTGACGAAAGAGTCGAGGCTCCCGCTCCCGTTTACGACCTCTACTACAAGTGCAACATCGCTCCCCTCAAGAGACTTCTTCCCATCTGTAAGGAAGTCGGTATGAAGAACGCCGTTATCCTCGGCTCCTACTTTGCATACCTTGCAAAAGAGCGTCCCGATATGAAGCTCACCGAAAAGCACCCCTACATCCGCAGCAGAATCGACCAGGAAAACGTCGCCTTCTCCTTTGCTGACGAAAACTTTGACGTTGCTGTTCTCGAGCTGCCCTACATCTTCGGCACACAGCCCGGCAGAAAGCCCGTCTGGGTTATTCTTATCGAGCAGATTAAGAGAATGGATAAGCTTCCCTGCACAATGTACCCCGGCGGCGGCACAGCTATGCTGACAGTCCGTCAGGTCGGTGAGGTTATTGTAGGTGCGGCTGAAAAGTCCAAGGGCGCTACAGCTTGGCCTATCAGTATGTATAACCAGACCTGGAAGGAATTCCTCAAGATTGTCTATGCAGCACGCGGTATGGGCGAAAACCGTCCGATTATCAGCGTTGCTCCCTGGATGATGAGAATGGGTCTCGGCGGTGTCAAGAAGGAATACGCCGCAAAGGGTATTGAAAGCGGTATCGATGTTGACGGCCTTGCAGATATTATGGACATCAACCTCTTTATCGACCGCAAGTATGCCGTTGAGCTCGGCGCAACTGAGGACGATATCAGAGCCGCTATCTTTGATTCAATCAAGGTCAGCCAGGCAGCCTACGAGGGCAAGGTCAAGCTCCTTGAAATGAAGGGCGAATAATCAATTCGGAATTACGAATTAGGAATTATGAATTACGGGAGGGCTGATGCTCTCCCGTTTTTGTATGATATAAACGCATAATCCGGATTTTTTCGTTCATCACAGCAACCCTCAGTCAAAATCGCTTTGCGATTTCGACAGCTCCCTTAAAAGGGAGCTATTGACAAAGCAGTTCACATCGCTTCTCAGTAGGGCTTACCTCCTTTTTAAAGGAGGTGGATTTTGACAAAGTCAAAAGACGGAGGATTGAAATTCATTCTTTCTTATTTATTCTTTATTATTTCTTATTTATTCTTTAAATTCTTTTTCTGTTCTTATTTTTGTTGCGAAAAGAATAGAATTATGGTAATATTAATGTATTATATAATAAGGGAGATTTTCCAATGCCTAAAAGACAGGATTACATCTCGTGGGACGAATATTTTATGGGTATTGCCCTGCTTTCCGCAAAGCGAAGCAAGGACCCCAACACACAGGTCGGTGCCTGTATAGTTAACGACGCAAACAAAATTATGTCCGTCGGCTACAACGGCTTCCCTGCCGGCTGCAGCGACGAGGAATTTCCGTGGGAACGCACAGGCGACGAGTACGACACGAAGTATCCCTACGTATGCCACGCAGAGCTCAACGCAATTCTCAACAACGCAGGCGGCGATTTAAGAGGCTGTAAGATTTACGTTGCCCTCTTCCCCTGCAACGAGTGTGCAAAGGCAATTATCCAGAGCGGCATTACGCAGGTTGTATACCTTTCGGACAAATATGCCGACACGCCCGGCACAAGAGCCTCGAAAAGAATGTTCAATGCCGCAGGCATAAAGCTGACGAAATTAAAGCTCAACCACGACTCAATCACACTCAACCTCAAGGAAGAATCGGTCTGATATGCTCGAAAAAAGCAACCACAAACACAACAAAACTCTCGGCGACCCGCACGCCCTCATAAACGGTCAGGCGGTGCACCGCTGCGGCAGAATGCGCTTCGGTCTGCGCCCGTTTTCCGCCGTCGGCAGTGCGGTTATAGCCGTATATAACCTTATGCTCCTGCTCAACCGACCTGCCGTGCTGGCGGATATTGCAAGAGAGCTCTACATCCGTGCTCGCTCACCCCTCGGGCTTTTGGGCGCACGTCCCCTGCGTGTTTTCCGCTATTTTTCCGCACACTATATTCCCGTAAACCTCGACAGGGATTTCAGCTCCTTCTGCGAAAAATTCGGCGAAGGCTACTGCGGAATAATAATCTGCAAAACAGGCGGTGTTTTTTCAATCCCCCACGCAGCCGCAATAGAAAACGACGGCGGCAGAATTTACATCTACAACCGTTTTCCCACCGCCGCAAAACGCTACGAATTCAGCTCCGCAGAATTTGCCGCAAACAAAAAGAATTTTATCGTGGGCTACTATATAAACGCCGCAGAATACAATTGATAAAAGGCTTTACCGTCCTATGAACTGCCCCAAATTGTACGGACAGTACAAAAAAGCCCCCTGTGGTAGGGAAAATTAAATTTTAAGCGACATACTGACTTCGTTTTTCAAGCGGAGTCAGTTTTGTTTTTAGTTGAATTCTTTCGTTGTTGTAGAAATGTATGTATTCGCTTATGAGGATGCGAGCATCCTCATAATTTTTCAGCTTTGTTCTGTAAATACATTCTGTTTTGAGAATTGAGAAAAAGTTTTCAGCCATCGCATTATCATATGGGTTACCACGTCTTGACATTGATGGCATTATGCCATATGATTTTGTCAGGTTAAAATATGCTTGCGATGTATATTGAAACCCTTGGTCACTGTGGAGTTGCAGCTCTGCGGTGACCCTCTCTTTTCTCTTGGCTACTCTGATTGTGCTTAATACAAGATTTATATTCTGTTCTGTCCCGGTTTTGTATGCAACAATACTGTTGTCATACAAATCTCTGATTACTGAAAGATAAAGTGTTCCTTGCTGTGTCTTGATGTATGATATATCGGTTACCCATTTCTGATTGGGTCTGTCAGCCTTGAAATCTCTGTTCAGCAGATTAGGATAGCGATGAAGATAATCACCGTAATTGCGATATTTCTTTCTTCTGACCGCTGATAACAGATCGTATTTCTGCATAACTCGCAATATCGTCTTGGGATTGTGATATATTCCGTTCTTTTCAAGCCATATATGCACTCTGCGATAACCGTAGGTTCTGCCACATTTTTCCTGACATTCTTTTATCTTTTCGGCTAACGGCAAATCTTTTGCAGGTATATCCATTCTTTTGACATAGTCATAGTAACCGCTTCTTGACACATTGAAGAATCGGCACATTTCACTTATTGAGTACTTGTCTTTGTGACGATAGATTACCATAAACTTTACGCTTGTTCTCACTTCCTTTCTGTGAGCGAGAGAAAATCCCGCATCAATTCATTTTCCATTTCCAATGATTTTATCTTTGCTTCTTTTCGGGCAAGGATATACCGCAGTTCGGCAATCTTATCTTCTTCGCTAACAACATAATCTTTCGGCGGTCTGCCTTTGTGTTTTAATGCTAATCCTGCCTGGACTTTCCTTTGATTTACATTTCTTCGATAAAAGTAATTGCGCATTTGCTTGTAACTGAATCCGAGTTTGTTTCCTATCTCTCTGCTTGAATATCCTTCATTTTTTAATTTTTCTATTTCTTTTTCGTAATCACTTATGTGCCTATAACTTCTGGGCATAACAAAACCTCCTATGGTAGTTTCTTTAATTCTACCATAGGAGGAGCTTTTTTGTCATTGTCCGTTTTTAACGGACCTGTTCATTGCCGAGGATGGTTTTAATTTTTTACAATGCTAATACTAACCTCCAAATTCTTATTTATATATGAGTATTATACATTATTTCAGCTAAAATGACAATAAAAAAGAGGATATACTACCGAAGTAATAT
>JAFXCT010000041.1 GCA_017521365.1 Clostridia bacterium | reverse complement strand
TGACCTTATCAACTCAACAGACGGTCTGCTTGCAAGCGGTGCATACCACAGCCGTGAGGAATATACCGACCTTGAAATCGTAAATGTGAACGGCATTACCTTTGCCTTCCTCTCCTTTACGGAGCATACAAACGGCATAACTCTGCCGACAGACAAGGAAGATTACGCAATTTACCTTGAAGAGCGTGAGGATGTAAGGCTTCAGGTTGAATATGCGGACAAGGCGGCTGACGTTGTCGTTGTTTCAATGCACGCAGGCGTTGAGTATTCCGACGAGCCGTACTATGTGCAGACCGAGTTTGCGCAGGACGTTGTCAACTGGGGTGCAGACCTTATTCTGGGCACACATCCCCATACGCTTCAGCCCGTGGAATACCTTACAAACCCCGAGGGTAAAGAGGTGCCCGTGCTCTATTCGCTGGGCAACTTTGTTTCCGCACAGAATAAGCCCAAGCGTCTTATCGGCGGTATGGCTAACATAACCTTCCACAAGGATTTTTCAACGGGTGAGGTTAAAATCGACAAGCCCTTGTTCGATATCGTAATAACCCACTACCGTGCAGGCTATTCGGGGCTCAAGCTCTACCGTCTGGCAGACTATACGGATTCTCTGGCGGCCTCTCACGGCGTAGGGGATTTCAGCCTCGATTTTATCTATGACCATATACGTACCGTAATCGGTGACGAATATCTCATAGATGCTTATAAAACAAAATAAGAATATCATAAGAATATAACCCACCTTTAACACATATATTTCATTAACAGTGAAAATGTACAGAGGTGGGCTTATGTTTATAGTTTCCGTTCGTTCATCGTCAATCAAAACCGTTGCACTCAACGTGCTTTTGGTCGCTTGTGCGGCTGTCGGGCTCGTTGCGGCAGGCAGAAGCGTTTCGGCTGCGGTAACCCGTTCGGCTTCCGGCATTTCCTATCTTGCCGGCGATGCCTCGCAAAGGATAGCCTTCCTTTCCCAGTTCGGTTGGGAGGTTGAGGAGGACCCCGTTGAAGTGAGTGAGGTAATCGTGCCGGCGGAATTCGATTCTGCTTATACGGATTACAACGAAATGCAGAAGCAGCACGGTCTTGACCTTGCAAAATACGCAGGCAGACGTGCCAAGCGCTGGACCTATCAGGTGAAAAACTATCCGGGCTACGAAGCGGCAGACGGGCTTGTGCAGGCAAATATTTTCGTGCTGGACGGTGCCGTAATCGGCGGTGATATATGCTCGCTTGAGCAGGACGGCTTTATTCAGAGCTTTATTTACCCCGAAAAGGAGAGTAACACAGCAGATGTCCAAACAACGTCTTGACAAATTAATAGCCTCGCAGGGTGCGTACAGCCGAAGCGAAGTAAAAGCGCTTGTCAAAGCAAGGCGTGTGCTTGTCAACGGGTCGGCTGTGTCGGATTCCGGCTTCAAGGCTGACCCCGACACGGATGAAATCGTTGTTGACGGCAAAAAATTCGGCTACAGCGAGTTTGTCTACATTATGCTCAACAAGCCCAAGGGTGTTGTCAGCGCAAGCAATTCGCCCAAGGATAAAACGGTAATTGACCTTCTGCCCGATGATATGCGGCGCAGCGGTCTTTTTCCTGCAGGCAGGCTGGACAAGGATACCACCGGCTTCGTGCTGATTACGGATGACGGCGACTTTGCACACGAAATACTTTCACCCAAAAATCACGTTGAAAAAACCTATATCGCCGTGCTGGACAGGCCTGTTTCAAAGGAAAAACAGGCAGAATTTGAAAAAGGCGTAGTCCTTGCGGACGGCTATGAGTGCCTGCCTGCAAAAATCAGGGAGTTAAGCGATGACGGGCTTACCGTTGAAATCAAGCTTAAAGAGGGTAAGTACCACCAGATTAAGCGTATGGCTGCTGCGTGTGATTCGCACGTAAACGAGCTTGAGCGTGTGGCAATGGGTGCACTTGAGCTCGACAGAAGCCTCGAACAAGGCGAATGCAGGTATCTCTCACCGGAAGAGCTTGCTTTGATAAAGCTGGAAAAATAAGTTTTGTATTGACAAATTGCTTTGAAAATATTAATATTTAAATGTATGAATATTAATTAAGGATGTATGCAGTGGAAGAGACTTTTGTTTTTAAAAACCAGCGTTTCCGAGGTCTGTGCGTCACGGTTATGCTTGCCGCAATGGTTATTGCGGTTGTGTATGCGGTGCTCGGCCTGATAAATTATAATTACTGTGTGAATTACCCCCGCTTTTACTGCCGCCTGGCGCTGACTATGTTCTTTGCGATAGAAACGGCGCTGTTTGCTCACCGAAACTCGATTTATATGGAAATCGGCGGTGACTTTGCTCTGGCAAGGCGGTCAAGCTCGCTGATGATAGTTATACTGATTATCAGTGCACTCGTTGAGGCTTACTACGCCTCTGCGGCGGTGGTTACCGCAGGCACGACAAGGGCGGCGTATATGGCGGCAATCCTTATTATTGCCAGCCTTGCAACCCTGCCTATAGTTCAGTTCCAATATATGGACCTGCACTACGGTACTATGCGCCTGCTTGTTGTTCTCGGTATGGCGGCATCGCTCATTTCGTTCTGTATCGGTTTCTTTGTAATCGGTCTTAAGGAAATTCAGCTTTACAGTTCGGACGGCATTTTCCAGACTATGTCCCGTGTGCTTGACAGCCTTTCTCCCGTTTACCTTATCAACGGTCTGAACGGCGCCGTAATCCTTACAATGGCACACATCTCCTTCAAAAAAGAAGAGAAGCGCAACGCCAAGTTTATGACCGGAAACTACCAGACCGATGCCTTTATCGACCCCGATGCACCTGCCCCCGAGGATGACGAGGACAAGGTTTCGCAGGAGGATTTGGAGTACAACGATTTATAAAAGCTTAATACTTTTCGGCACACCGTCGGCGTTCCGGCGGTGTGCTTTTTTACGTTTAACCCGTAAGTATTTGCAGTTATCGGTAAAAAATACAAAAACTTCGCTTTAAAAACAATATTTACATAAAATATACCCTTTACATCTTGCTTTAAAAGTGCTAATATATTGACGGTGCATTTTAGCATTTATATTGTTATTAAATATAGGAGGAAATAAATCATGGCTAGAAAAATGAAAACCATGGACGGAAACACGGCTGCTGCTCACGTTTCCTACGCTTTCACGGAAGTTGCCGGTATTTACCCGATTACTCCCTCAAGCCCCATGGCAGACTATGTTGACCAGTGGTCGGCAAACGGTCGTAAGAACATCTTCGGAACAACGGTTAAGGTTGCAGAAATGCAGTCTGAAGCAGGTGCGGCAGGTACCGTTCACGGTTCTCTTGCAGCAGGTGCTCTCACCACAACCTATACTGCTTCTCAGGGTCTTCTTCTTATGATCCCCAATATGTACAAAATCGCAGGTGAGCTTCTTCCCTCTGTTTTCCACGTTTCCGCTCGCTGCGTAGCTTCTCACGCTCTTAACATCTTCGGCGACCATTCCGACGTTTACGCTTGCCGTCAGACAGGCTTTGCAATGCTCGCTGAAACAAATACACAGGAAGTTATGGACCTCGGTGCTGTTGCTCACCTTGCAACCATCAAGAGCCGTGTTCCCTTCCTCAACTTCTTCGACGGCTTCCGTACTTCTCACGAGCTTCAGAAGATTGAAATCTGGGATTATGACGATCTCAAGGAAATGTGCGATATGGACGCTGTCAAGGGCTTCCGTGACCGTGCACTCAACCCCGAGCACCCCGTAATGCGTGGTTCCCACGAAAACGGCGATATCTTCTTCCAGCACCGTGAGGCTTGCAACAGCTACTATGATGCAGTTCCCGGCATTGTTGAAGAATATATGGGCAAGGTTAACGCAAAGCTCGGCACAAACTACCAGCTCTTCAACTACTACGGTGCACCCGATGCAGAGCGTGTTATCGTAGCAATGGGCTCCTTCTGCGACGTTGCAGAGGAAGTTATCGACTACCTCACAGCTAAGGGTGAAAAGGTCGGTCTTGTAAAGGTTCGCCTCTACCGTCCCTTCTCCGCTGCAAAGTTTGTTGAGGCTATTCCCGCAACAGCAAAGAAGATTGCCGTTCTCGACAGAACAAAGGAACCCGGCTCACTTGGCGAGCCCCTCTTCCTTGATGTTGTTGCTGCTCTTGCAGCTATGGGCAGAAACGGTCTTACAGTTGTCGGCGGCCGCTACGGTCTCGGTTCCAAGGACACACCGCCCTCAAGCGTATTTGCTGTATATGACGAGCTTGCTAAGGATGCTCCCAAGCCCCAGTTCACCATCGGTATCAACGATGACGTAACTAACCTTTCTCTCGAAGAGAAGGAAGCTCCCAACACAGCAGCAGAAGGCACAATCGAGTGCAAGTTCTGGGGT
>JAFXCT010000040.1 GCA_017521365.1 Clostridia bacterium | reverse complement strand
GAACGAGTCGTTAAGACCGAAGATAGTTGAAATTTCGGTTGCACCCTTCTGCAGGAAAACAATGAGGAAGGAAGTAAGAATCATATAAACGGGGTTGAACTTGGCAAGCCACGAAACCATAATCGCCGTGAAGCCTCTGCCGGCAACGGTGTTACGGGTGATTGTGTGGTCTGTACCGCTGACTAAAAGCAGACCTGCAATACCGCAGAGTGCGCCCGAAAGAAGAACGGTACGCATAATAACCTTTTTAACGTTGATACCTATATACTTGGCTGTGTTTTCGCTTTCGCCGACAACGGAGATTTCATAGCCGTGCTTGCTGTACTTGAGGTAAATGTACATTACCGCCGTAAGCACCGCAACGATAATTATGTTGAGCAGGTAGGCCTTGCCGCCGAGAGCAGGAATCCAGCCTGCCTGAGTTTTGGCGTTGATAACACCAATCTGACCCGAGCCCTTGGGAACGGACCACATATAGGTAAAGAACGAAACAATCTGCATTGCAATATAGTTCATCATAAGCGTGAACAGCGTTTCGTTGGTGTTCCAGTTTGCCTTGAAAAACGCAGGAATAAAACCCCAGATTGCACCGGCTAAAACGCTTGTGACAACCATAACTATCATAAGCAGGGGGCTTGACAGCTTGTCCCCGAAGAGAATCATACAGGCGGCTGTTGCCATACCGCCCATAAGGACCTGACCCTCTGCGCCTATGTTCCAGAATTTCATTTTGAACGCAGGGGTTACAGCAAGCGATATGCAAAGCAGCATAGCCGTATTCTGAAGCAGCGACCATATTCTGCGCTCGGTACCGATTGCGCCGTCAATCATAGTGGCGTAAACCTGAATCGGGTTTTCGCCGGTGAGAAGCACGGTTACTGCGGCACAGGCAATAAGTGCGGCGGCAACGGCACCGATACGGATGAGCCACGACAGCCAGAAGGGCAGAGCCTCACGCTTGGCAATGTGGAACAGAGGCTCGTGTACCTCTTTAACGTTTTTACTCATTGCCTTCACCTCCGCTGTTCTTGGTCATAAGCAGACCGATTTCCTCTTTCGTTGCCGTTCTTGCGTCTACAACGCCCGAAATCCGACCCGAGCTGATAACCATAATCCTGTCGCAAAGCTCAAGAAGAACGTCCAGATCCTCACCGACGAAGATGACGGCAACTCCGTTTTCCTTCTGACGGTTGAGAAGATTGTAAATCATATAGGATGAATTTATGTCAAGGCCTCTTACCGGGTAAGCCGCCATAAGCACCGTTGGCGAGGAGGCAATTTCACGGCCGACGAGAACCTTCTGAACGTTGCCGCCCGAAAGACGTCGCACGGGAGTTTTCTCATCCGGCGTGACGACATTGAGCTCTTCGATAATTTTCTTTGCTAAATCCTTGGGCTTCTTTCTTTCGAGGAAAGCGGATTTACCTCTGCGGTAGCTGCGGAGCATCATATTGTCCACAATATCCATATTGCCGACAAGACCCATACCCAGTCTGTCCTCGGGAACGAAGGAAAGGCGGACACCGAGGTCACGAATCTGAATAGGTGTTTTGTCACGCAGGTTATCCGTTTTACCCGTCTTGGGGTTGTGGTAAAGAATTTCGCCCTGATTGAGGTGCTGGAGACCTGCGATTGATTCAAGCAGCTCACGCTGACCGCTGCCGGCAATACCGGCAATGCCGAGGATTTCACCCGAGCGGGCGGTAAAGGAAACGTTGTCAAGCAGCTTTATGCCCTCGCGGTTGATACAGCTTATATCCTTGACCTCAAGCCTTGCCTGCGGATCCTTCGGCTCGGTTCTTTCGATGTTGAGGTCGATTTTCTGACCGACCATCATTTCGGTAAGCTGTGCCTCACTCGTCTGACTTGTTTCAACCGTGCCGATATATTCGCCCTTGCGCAGTACGGCAACACGGTTTGAAAGCGAGAGCACCTCCTGCAGCTTGTGGGTGATGATTATGATAGCTTTACCGTCGTCCCTCATTCTGCGAAGGATGGCAAAGAGCTTCTGCGTTTCCTGCGGAGTGAGAACAGCGGTGGGCTCGTCGAGAATAAGAATGTCTGCGCCCCTGTAAAGCACCTTGATTATTTCAACGGTCTGCTTTTCGGAAACGGACATCTCGTAAATCTTCTTTTTCGGGTCAAGCTCAAAGCCGTACTGCTCGCTTATTTTGCGGATTTTTTCGGCAGACTGCTTAACGTTGAATTTGCCCTCCTCCTCAAGGCCGAGAACGATATTCTCGGCGGCGGAAAAAACGTCAACCAGCTTGAAGTGCTGGTGAATCATACCGATTTTATAGTCAAAAGCGTCCCTCGGTGAGCGGATGACAACCTCTTTTCCGTCAATGAAAATCTGACCGTGGTCGGGAAAATAAATGCCCGCAATCATATTCATCAGGGTTGTTTTGCCGCTGCCGTTTTCGCCGAGAACTGAAAGAATTTCGCCACGGTTTACGTCCAGCGAAACGTTCTTGTTGGCGACAACGCTGCCGAAGGTTTTGGTTATGTTTCTGAGTTCAATCGCAGCCTGTGTACCCACGGGATTACCTCCAGTTTTAGTGAATAATGAATAATGAATGATGAAAAATGAATAATTGTCGGCGGGACACCCGCACCCGTATTTTATAATCGGAGCGAAGCGACCCTCCATTATTCACTATTCATTATTCATTATTAATTATTAATTAAAAAATTACAAAACAGGCGGAGGTTTTACGCTCCGCCTATTTCGTTTAAGTCAGGAAAAATCAGAACTTCTCGTTGAGAAGAGTGATGCCGTCGATACGAAGGTCGAAGTAGGGAGCTGAACGGTACTCGGACTCGTGGAAGTAACCGTCTGCAATAACCTCTGTATCGGGTGTGTAAGCAGCGTCTGTGTCAACGTCTGCCATATAGCTTGTAAGCTTTTCGCCGTTAACCGTGAAGGTATCGGTATCGAATACACGGATTGAACCGTCTGCAAGGCCTGCCTTAACTTCTGCAAGCTTGTCTGCTGTGCCTGCGGCAGCAGCCTTGTCGTTGATTTCGCTGAGCTCAACGGAACCTGCGTCAAAGCCCTTGCACCAGTCAGCGGCAATAGCTTCGCCGTTGGCTACGCAGTTGATGATGTATTCGTAGTAGGGAACCCAGTTGATTCTGGAAGAAATGATGAATGTGTTGGGGCAAGCTGCAACTGTGCTGCCGTTGTAGGAAACGTTGGGAACGCCCTTGTTTTCACAAGCTGTGGGAGCACCCATGGAGTCAGCGTGCTGGCTGATGAGCTTACAGCCGTTGGAAAGGAGCTTTTCAGCAGCTTCCTTCTCAGCCATTTCGTCGTACCAGCTGCCTGTGAACTGAACTTCCATAGTAACGGTCGGGCAGACGGACTTTGCGCCGAGATAGAAGGATGTGTAGCCGGAGATAACCTCTGCGTATGTGAAAGCACCGACGTAACCCATCTTTGCTTCCTCAGCTGTGAACTGACCTGCTTCAATCATTTCGTTGAGCTTGAGACCTGCGGCAACACCTGCAAGGTAACGGCCCTCGTAAATGGATGCGAAAGCGTTGTGGTAGTTAGCAAGGTTTTCTGTGTGAGCCATTGTGCCTGTAGCGTGGCAGAACTGTACGTCCGGATATTCCTTTGCGGCCTGAATCATATACTGCTCGTGGCCGAAGCTGTCTGCGAAAACGATATCGCAGCCGCGGTCTGCAAGGTCAACAGCTGCTTCGTAGCACTCGTTGCTCTCAGGAATGTTAACCTTTTCAACAATCTCAACGCCGAGCTTTGCGCAAGCTTCTCTTGCAGCCTTGATGAAGTTGAGGTCGTAGGTTGAGTTTTCATCGTGAAGGAAGATGAAGCCAACCTTGAGGTCGGACAGGCTGTTCTCGCCTGCAGGCTCTGTTGTCTGGTTTTCGTCGCCTGAACCGCCGCAAGCAGCAAAGCAGAAGAGCATTGCAACTGCCGTAAGCAGGGCCAGGAGCTTTGTGAACTTTTTCATAGTGGTTTTACCTCCGAAAAAATTTTTTAATCAGCCGGAAACAGTCTGAAACTGCGGCCGGACTTATTAACAAAAAGATTATAAGACAATTTTTTATATAAATCAAGATTTTTGTTATTAATAATATGTAGAATTTTCGTTTGTGCTATTTGACAAGGAATAAATCCGCAATATCACGGCAAAATAGGGTTAGCAAATTAGAGTTTATCGGAGACAAACAATGCGTAATTCGTAATTCGTAATTAAATGGTGGCTCACACCCGAATATAACTGATGAAACATAAAAGTGGTGTCATTCTGAGGCAAAGCCGAAGAATCTTGAGGGATTACAAGATCCTTCACTTCGTTCAGGATGACACTCAGTAAGGTGCGATTTAAAATCTAAGCGACCCACAATTACACATTACGAATTAGCTCGACAAATTGTAATTTTATTTTCTTTGAAAGAAGGAATACGCTATGCAAAAGCTCTGCTTCTACGACACAAAGCCTTATGACAGAATTTATTTTGACCGCTACAAATCCGCTTACGGGTTTGAAATTGACTACTTTGAAACGAAGCTCAGCCCGAAAACCGCCGTGCTTGCAAAAGGAAAAAGCGCCGCAATCGCCTTTGTCAACGACGACCTGTCGGCAAAGACAATCAAGGCGCTGTACGACTGCGGCATACACTGCGTTGCTATGCGCTGTGCCGGCTTCAACAACGTTGATTTAGAGGCGGCGAAGGGAAAAATCCGCTTTTTCCGTGTGCCCGATTACTCGCCCTACGCAGTTGCCGAGCACTCGGTTGCAATGCTTCTGACCCTCAACCGCAAAACGCACAAGGCTTATCTTCGCACGAGGGATTTCAATTTTTCGCTCAACGGCTTTGTCGGCTTTGACCTTTACGGAAAGACCGTGGGAATCATCGGCACGGGAAAAATCGGGCTTGCGCTTGCCAATATATGCAACGGCTTCGGTATGAAGATTTTAGCCTACGACCCCGTGCGTAAAGACTGTCCGTACATTGAATACGTCGGGCTTGAGGAGCTGCTCAACCGCAGCGACATCGTTTCGCTCAACTGCCCGCTGACCAAGGCAACACGCCACATCATCTGCCGCCGAACGCTTGAATTTATGAAGCCGAACACAATAATCGTGAACACCTCAAGAGGTGCACTCATTGACAGCGAGGCTCTGCTCGACGCCCTTATTTCGGAACGGCTCGGCGGTGCGTGCCTTGACGTTTACGAAGAGGAAACCTCGCTGTTTTACGAGGATTTTTCCAACCACATTGTGCGTGACGATATTCTCGCAAGGCTGATTTCCCTGCCCAACGTGCTCGTCACCTCACACCAGGCGTTCCTCACGCACGATGCTCTTTCGTCAATCGCTCAGACCACCCTGCAAAACGTAAGCGACTTCCTTGCCGGACGGAAAAACCCGAATGAAATAGACCTGTAAAAATTGCCGCCGAAGCGGCGGCGCTGCGCAACCGCCTGTGCTGAACTGTAGCGTCGCCCCTTGGGCGGTTTTTCTGATTTTCTCCCTTTGGAGTCCCTTTTTCGGGACTGTAGGCGGTGGTTTTTGTGAACATTTGTGTTGACAAATGCAAAAGTCGTGCTATAATCATAGGTGTAAAGAACAAACGTTCCCAATTTGTTCGGCAAGAAAAAATCCATTCGCAAACAGTTTCAGAAAAGAAAGGAAGTTAATAATATGGTAGCAACAATTATTGAAATCGCACTCGTTACACTCGTTCTCATCGGCATAGTCAAGGAAGAAAAGCTCATAGCTTTTGAGGATAAAATTCTTGACAAGGCTGCCGAATCCATTGCAAAGGTTATCGTTGCACGCAGAAGAAAGCTGCTCGAAGCCGAGCGCAACGAAAGGGCACAGCGCACGGCTGAAATCCGCCGCAGCAAAATGCACCTCGTCGAAGCCGCACCGGCAACAAACGACTACGACCTCTCCCTCTTCATAGCGTAAATTTTTCCCCCTGAAATGGCGTTACCCACGCCGTACAATAACACCCATTCTTAACAAAGAAGCGGCACGGAAAAACCCCGTGCCGCTTCTTTGTTTTCTTTAATGAATAATGAATGATGAATATTGAAAAATGAATAATTGTGGGCGGGACACCCGCACCCGAATTATATAATTCTTAATTATTCATTATTCATCAGCGTAAGCGACTTCATTATTCATTATTCATTTTAAAAGCCCCACTTCAAAGAAGCAGGGCTTTAATGCTATAAGTAATTCTTAATTCCTAATTCCTAATTCCGAATTATTCTGCTGCAACTGTTGTTGCGTTGGGGTCTGTCCAGTCGAACTCGTAGCGGTCGCAGCCGTTTACAACGAACTTAAGAGCTGTTGTGCCCATAGATGCGAGTGTGCCGACACCTGTTACCTCAACCTCAACCTCGATGTTGCGGTTGAACTCAACCTTGATAACCTTATCGGTTGTGCGGTCGATTTCCATATAGATTGTGCAGCCTGTGTACTTTGCGGAATATGTACCGTCGTAGGTCATATATTCGCTTGCCTTGTTCATTTCCTCGGCAATCTTAGCTCTGTCGGGAATGTTGTAGATAGAGCCGAAGAGACCTTCGCCTGCAGCGGGGTCAACAGCTTCTGCGAGTGTGATTGTAATCTTGCGGACGTCCTCGTCAACAACGATTTCCTCTGCGGAATAGCTTTCGTCCATAGCGGCCTTGGACTCTTCCTCTGCCTGACGGCTGAAAGCCTCGGAGTTGATGGCAATATCAACGATGTCAGCCTCGGTAAGAACGAGGGGAGCAGCGCTGTTCTTGATGGGGATGATATCTGCAAGAGGCTCGCCGTAAGCAACCTCTGCACCAAGGTCAGCGTTGAAGCCGTCCTTCATAAGCTTTGTGATTGTGGGAAGAGCAGCCTTGAAGGTTGCGTTTTCGCAATCGAAGCCGTTGGGGTTGTAATCGGATGAGTATTTGAGAGCAGCCTTGCCGTTCTTGACGGAAGCCATAAGAGAATTGAAGTATGCAAGAACCTCTGCCTTTTCGGTCATAAGAGGTGTTGCGCTTGCAATTGTTGTAGCCTCTGTTGTGGTTTCTTCGTCGCCGGTACCGTTACAAGCGGTTACGCCAAGGAAGACACAAGCTGTGAGAAGGAGAGCGAGAATTTTGATTGATGTGGATTTCATAATCTGAAAACTCCTTTCGGTTTTCTGCTTAAAATAAAGCACTTTGTGAAAGTATAACATATATTTTCAGAAAATAAAAGGGCTTTTTGAAAATTTTTGTTTTGTTTACAAATTACGGTTTGTCGTGCTCTTTATCAATGTAAATTTGATTATCCTGTAGGGGCAATTCACGAATTGCCCGTGGTTTACCGACATATCACTTTTACGGCGGGCGATTGTAAATCGCCCCTACTACATTGTAACATCTTAAAGTTGACTTTTGTAGGGGCGGATATTATCCGCCCGTGCTGATATTGCTCGGTTTGCTGGCGGCTGATAGCCGCCCCTACAGTGAAGTTTTAGTTGTTACAGCGTACTACAATTAATCATCCCAACAAACTGTAATTTACCGAAACTTTGATATTCCTGCAAAAAGATATGACAAAGCGCCCCAACGGACACAATTAAATATCCACACCAAACCAGCTAAGAACACCCGCTACAATGTTTATCGGAAACATTACAACCACAGATATTAGATATACTGAAAAAAAGAAACCAAAGAATGCAACCATTGCAATGTCCCTGAGAACACCTGAGCTGTCATTTTCAATTATCTTATCTATTTTTTCAATTATTCCCAACCCTATATCTGAGAGTTTCTGTACGAGTTCTTCCTTATCCATTGAAATAATATCTGCATTTGTAACTTCCCTGACTGCCTTCACCGCAAAGGCTACACTTGCAGTTGTAAAAAGAATCACGGCACAAAGAATTACAGAAAGCAGTTTTTTAAAAGATTTATTCATAGTTTACTCCCGTAAAATCATCTTTAAATTATTTTTTGTTTGATAAAATTATCAACCCATTGCCGACAATATTGAAAATATATCAACAAAATCCAGAATTCTTATTCCTGTCATTTCTTCATACGTTACTTTTTCCAACGTGTGCGTACCGTCGCTGAAAACAAACTTTGCAGTAGCTTTTTCATAGTAGCTTCCGCTTGAATCCGTATAGGCAAACACGACATCAAATGTACCGAAGGTGGCATATTCGCCTTTCTTGTTTCCCGGTGTAATAACTACGGTAAAAGTTTCTGTTGCTTGCTTTTCAGGCTTTTTCATAAGAACGTATCCCGTACTGTCAACAGCTTCCCACGAGGCGTTTTCCTTCGGGTTTTCCGCTGTTAGCGTTATGTCAAGCGTCTGACATTCCTCTGCAAGATAAAATACGGGGGCGCTTGTTCTGTTGCCGCCGAAGCCGTAATAAACCTTTTCGTTTCCGTTTTTGTCTGTAAAAACGAGGTCCATAGCATCGCCTTCGGGATCATTTTCATCCTTCACCATAAATAATGTACTCCAATCAAGCTCACCTTTACTTACGAAGGAAAAATCTGCTCGCCGTTTTCAACTTTTGTTTCAACCAATTCAATATCCGGGTCGTTCACGCAGTCGTACTCCCACACCAAACCCTTTTCCTCGTCGTAGGGCAGAACTATTTCCTCAGTAGGGTAGCCGAAAATTGCGCCCGAAATATCCGAGAAAGCCACCCCGAAAAAAAGTGCAGGAATAATGAATACCAATAATATTGACGTTCCCATTTTGTAAATCTCCTTTTATTTCACAACCGCACTTCATTTAGACTCTAACATGTGCTTCAAATCCGTAAACATTTTATCCCAAGAATTCTCATAGGTGATGCTTTTCAGGATATGCTTACCGTCCTGCAATTCAAAAACCGCCTTTGCTTCTTCAAGATACTTGCCCCTTGAATTAGTGTAGGCAAATTCAACGTCAAACATACCGTATGTTGCATAAGTACCGTCCTTGGTATCGGGCGTTACTATTATTGTAAAGTTCTCCGTTTCTCCGCCGGTTGTTTTCTTCATAATTACGTATCCGGTGTTCACAACAACCTCCCACGAGGCATTTTTTCTCGCATTTTCTGCGGTAAGCGTAATATCTATCGTCTGGCAATCCTCGGCAGAATAGAACTGCGGCTCATATATCCTGTTACCATTATAACCGTAATAAATTTTTTGGTTGCCGTTTTTATCCGTAAAGACGAGGTCCATAATATCGCCCTGTTGCTCATCCTCACTCTTTGTGAAAATCTCAGCAATATTAATCTTACCTGTCCCCCTGAAAACAAAAACCTGTTTTCCGTTTTCAAACTTTGTTTCAACCAGTTCAATATTCGGATCATTCACGCAGTCGTACTCCCACACCAAGCCCTTTTCCTCGTCGTAGGGCAGAACTATTTCCTCAGTAGGGTAGCCGAAAATTGCGCCCGAAATATCCGAGAAAGCCACCCCGAAAAAAATTGCCGGAATAATGAATACCAATAATATTGACGTTCCCATTTTAAAATCTCCTTTGCGTTTTTATTCGGAAAATTTCCGTTCCTTTAATTTGATTTTACAGAATAAGCAAAAGAAAAACAAGCAAGCTGAGTTTACATTTGTAAAAACAGGGTAAAAAATAAGATGTAAACCGAAGTTTACACCTTATAAAATGCAAAGTGCAAAATGCAGAATTCAAAATTAAGGGTCGCTTCGCTCCGATTATAATAAAATCGGGTGAGGGCGGAGCCCTCCCACAATTTTGCACTTTGCACTTTGCATTTTGCACTCAAAAATTTTTACTTGTGGTATTTTCCGCCATTTGAAATCTGAAACGCACGGTAAATCTGTTCGAGGAGCATTACACGGGCGAGCTGGTGCGGAAAGGTCATTTCGGACATTGAGAGCTTGTATCTGCTCATCTGCTTTATTGTCGGGCTAAGACCAAAGCTGCTGCCTATGATGAAAGCAACGTTTGCGCCGCCCTCGACACCTGCGGTTTCAAGCAGGGCGCTGAATTTTTCGGAGGGGTACTGCTTGCCCTCAATACACATTGCAAAGCACGCCGCACCCTTGGGGATTTTTTCGGCGATAAGCTTTGCCTCCGCTTCAAGTGCCGCATCAATCTGCGCCTGAGAGGGATTGTCGGAAAGCTTTACGGGGTTAAGCTCGACAATATTTATTTTACAGAATGCGCCCAGACGCTTTACGTATTCCGCACACGCATCACGCAGGTAGCTTTCCTTTAATTTGCCTAAGCATATAACAGTAACGTTCATTTTAAAACACCGTCATTTTCGGGTTGCCGACACCTGCAACTCTGAGTATGTAGTCGCTGCCCTCCTGCATACCCTTTGCGCTGAGTGCCGCCGCCGTGGTCTGGTAAGCAAGCTCGGGCAGGTTGTTTTCCTTGCTTAAATGCCCGAGGAAAAGCCTTGTCGTGCCGCTTTCAACGAGGGATGCCGCCGTTTTTGCCGCCATTTCGTTTGAAAGGTGACCCCTGTCGGAGAGTATTCTTCTTTTCAATATATACGGGTAGTTGGGGTTGTTCTGCAGCATTCTTATATCGTGGTTTGACTCAAGCAGAACAAGCTGACTGCAGGCGATATTTTGCAGCACCTCGTCGTTTACCGTACCGATATCCGTTGCTATTGCAACTCGGTTGCCGTCCGCCGTTTCAACCGTAAAGCCGAGGCTTTCACGGCTGTCGTGCGGAGTGCGGAACGGGCGGATATGCATACCGCAGACCTCCATACCCTGCATTGAAATTTCCTCCGCAGGGAATTTGCCCGTGAGTATGCCGTTTTGCGCCATTGCGTCCAGCGTGCCTGCACTTGAATAGACGGGAATATTGTGCCTGCCTGCAAGCACCTTGATGCCCGCAACGTGGTCGGAGTGCTCGTGGGTAACAAAAATTGCGCCGACGCTGCGGATGTCAACGCCGATGCAATCAAGTGTTTCGGCGGTGCGCTTTGCGCTCACGCCGACATCTATGAGTATGCCTCCCTCAGGCTGGCCCACGTAAACGCAGTTGCCGCTGCTGGAGGAAAAAAGCGAACAGAATCTTGCCATAATAATTAACCTGCGTTTTCGGCTGCGGTTTCGTCGTCATCGGGGAATTCAACCCTTTGAATGTCACCGCCGAGAGCCGTGAATTTTTCAACAAAGCGCTCGTAGCCACGGTCGATATGTGAAATGTTTTCAATTTCGGTCTGGCCGTCAGCGGCAAAGCCAGCAATAAGCATAGCAGCGCCTGCACGAAGGTCGTCCGCACCGACGGGAGCACCCTTTAACTGCTCTACGCCCTGCACGATGGCAACCTTGCCCTCTACGCTGATGTTTGCACCCATACGCAGAAGCTGGTCAACGTACTTGAAGCGGTTGTCCCACACGCTTTCGGAAACAATGCTTGTACCGTCCGCAAGTGCTAAAAGCACGGTCATCTGCGGCTGCATATCGGTCGGGAAGCCGGGGTGAGGCATAGTCTTGACGTTGCAACGCATTGGTCTTTCGCTGCAGCTTACCCTGACCGCCTCGTCAAATTCTTCAACCTCAACACCGCAGTCAATAAGCTTTTTCGTAATTGACTCAAGGTGCTTCGGGATAACGTTTTTGATAAGCACGTCGCCCTTTGTTGCGGCGGCGGCAACCATATATGTGCCTGCCTCAATCTGGTCGGGAATAATTGAATAGGTGCAGCCGTGAAGCTCGTCCACACCGCGGATTTTAATAACGTCCGTACCTGCGCCGCGAACATCCGCACCCATTGAGTTGAGGAAGTTTGCAAGGTCAACGATATGCGGCTCACGGGCAGCATTTTCAATAATCGTAAGGCCCTTTGCCTTAACTGCGGCAAGCATAACGTTTACCGTAGCGCCTACGGAAACGGTATCCATATATATAGCCGAGCCGACAAGCATATCGGCAGAAACGTTTACCATAGCGTTGTCGATTGATACCTTGGAGCCCAGAAGCTCGAAGCCCCTGAGGTGAAGGTCAATCGGGCGCACGCCGAACCAGCAGCCGCCGGGCATTGAAACCTTTGCCCTGTTGTATCTGCCGAGAAGTGCGCCGAGAAGATAGTAGGAAGCACGAAGGTGCTTTGTAAGCTCGTTGGGAACGATAAAGGAATTGATATTGCGTGTGTCTATTTCAAGAGTTGAACGGTTAATCATCTTGACACCTGCACCGAGCTGTGTAAGGATTTTAACCATCATTGAAACGTCGCTGATATCGGGTATATTTTCAATACGGCAGACGTCCTGTGCAAGGATTGTTGCCGGAAGAATAGCTACAACTGCGTTTTTTGCGCCGCTTATTTCAACTTCGCCTTTTAGCGGAGTACCGCCGTTAATAACGATTTTTTCCATCGGCTTTAAAGCAGCTCCCTTCTGAAAAAGATTTTGTAAAACGAAGCCCTTACGGGCAGGAAAATGTCAAAATTTCTCACATACATATATATTGACACTATTAACTGCGTTATTATACCACGCAAATTGTGTTTTGTATAGCCCTTTGTAAGAAAGTTTTAACATTTCTGTAATTTTCACTAAAAAAACGGTCACGAATTTTCACAAAAATTAATGATGTAAAAAAAATAACTCTTTATCTCTTTAAAATTATGTGCTATAATATCAAAATATATAAAAGAATAATATTTACTTTTAAAAACTTACTTTTCAAAAAACAACAATACTACAGAAACGGTACGGTGATAAAAAGTGAAAGAAGTTATGAGAATTTTTGTCGAAAAAAGAAAGGGCTTCGATGTTGAAGCCGGCGGTGTCCTCGGCGACATCCGTTCAACGCTGGGCATACTCTCACTTGAGGGTGTACGCCTTATCAACAGGTACGATGTTCAGGGTCTTACGGCCGAGGACTTTGAAAAGGCCTGCTCTGCCGTGCTCTCCGAGCCGAATGCGGACACAATCTGCGCAGAGCTTGAAATTCCTGCCGGCTGCCGCAGCCTTGCTGTTGAATACCTGCCCGGTCAGTACGACCAGCGTGCAGACTCTGCGGCACAGTGTATAGCCCTTCTCACCTGCGGCGAGCAGCCTGCCGTTGCAAGCGCAAAGGTATACATTTTTGAGGGTGAGCTGACGGACGAGGAATACGCCGCAATCAAGTCTTACCTCATCAACCCCGTTGAATCCCGTGAGGCTTCAATGGCAAAGCCCGACGACCTCAACATCGTTGCCGAGGTGCCTGCTGATATTCAGCGCATTACGGGCTTTATCGGCTGGACTGACGACGAGGTTGCCGCTTACCACAAGTCAATGGGCTTCGCTATGACTGCGGCTGACCTGTGCTTCTGCCGTGACTACTTCAAAAATCAGGAAAACCGTGACCCGAGCGTTACAGAGCTCAAGGTTATTGACACATACTGGTCCGACCACTGCCGCCACACAACCTTCCTCACCAGACTTGAAAAGGTTGAATTTGAGCAGGGCGGTCTTTCCCCCGTTATTGAGGCCGCATGGAACGAATACCTCAAGGTTCGTGAGGACGTTTACGCAGGCCGCAAGGCAAAGGACATAACTCTTATGGATATGGGCACAATAGGTGCAAAGTCCATAAAGAAGGCCGGCCTTCTGGGCGACCTTGACGAGAGCGAGGAAATCAACGCCTGCTCAATCGAGGTTACCGTTGACGTTGACGGCAAGGACGAGCAGTGGCTCGTTCAGTTCAAGAACGAAACTCACAACCACCCGACAGAAATCGAACCCTTCGGCGGTGCGGCAACCTGCCTTGGCGGTGCAATCCGTGACCCGCTTTCGGGCAGAGCTTACGTTTACCAGGCTATGCGTGTTACCGGCAGCGGCGACCCGACAGAGGCTTTCGAGGACACACTCGAGGGTAAGCTTCCCCAGCGTAAAATCACAATCGGTGCCGCAGCGGGCTATTCCTCTTACGGTAACCAGATAGGTCTTGCAACGGGCCAGGTCGTAGAGCTTTACGACAACGGCTACAAGGCAAAGAGAATGGAAATCGGCGCAGTTGTAGGCGCATCTCCCAAGGAAAACGTAAAGCGTGACACTCCCGAGCCGGGCGACTGCATTGTTCTCCTCGGCGGCCGCACGGGCCGTGACGGCTGCGGCGGTGCAACAGGCTCCTCCAAGGCACACAACACCGAATCAATCGAAACCTGCGGTGCAGAGGTACAGAAGGGTAATCCCCCGACAGAGCGTAAGCTTCAGCGTCTTTTCCGAAATCCCGATGCCGCAAAGCTTATCCGCCGCTGTAACGACTTCGGTGCAGGCGGTGTGTGCGTTGCTATCGGCGAGCTTGCAGACGGCCTTAAGATTGAGCTTGACAAGGTAACAAAGAAGTACGACGGTCTTGACGGTACGGAGCTTGCCATTTCCGAATCGCAGGAGCGTATGGCTGTTGTTCTTGCAGCAGGCGACGTTGAAAAGTTCATTGCTCTTGCCGCTACGGAAAACCTTGAAGCAACAGTTGTTGCCGTTGTAAGCGAGGAAGCAAGACTTGTTATGCACTGGAGAGGCGACAAGATTGTTGACATCAGCCGTGATTTCCTCAACACAAACGGCGTAACACAGACTGCACAGGCAAAGATTGCCGCAGTTGACGCAAATAAAAACTACAGAGAGCTTGTTCCCGCAGTTCTTGCAGACAAGGACGGCGTTGACGCTCTTGAAACAAACCTCGGCAGACTTGAGGTCTGCTCACAGATAGGTCTTTCCGAGCGCTTTGACGCTTCAATCGGTGCGGCTACGGTCAATATGCCCTTCGCAGGCAAAACACAGCTCACACCCGAGGAGGCAATGTGTGCAAAGCTGCCCGTTCCCGGCGGCAAGACAGACTCCGCAACAGCAATGAGCTACGGCTTTATTCCCGCACTCAGCCGCTGGAGTCCGTTCCACGCAGCAGCATACTCCGTAACAGAGTCCCTTGCAAAGCTCGCCGCAATCGGTGCAGACCCCTCCAAGGCAAGACTTACGTTCCAGGAATATTTTGAAAGACTCAATGCCGTTCCCGAGCGTTGGGGCAAGCCTGCGGCAGCCCTTCTCGGTGCACTCACCGCACAGCTCAAGTACGGTATTCCCTCAATCGGCGGTAAGGACAGTATGTCCGGCTCCTTCAACGAGCTTGACGTTCCGCCCACGCTCGTTTCCTTCGCCGTAACTATGGCAAAGGCAAGCAAGGTTTCCTCCGCCGCCTTCAAGAAGGCAGGCAGCAAGGTTTACCTTGTTGAGCTCCCCGTAAACAAAGAGAGCCTTCTTCCCGAGTGGGATGAGGCTATGGCTCTTATGAAGAGCGTATATGAAAACGTTGCTTCCGGCGCAATCCTCAGCGCAAGCGTAGTCAAGGAAGGCGGTGCATCCGCAAACGTATGTAAGATGGCGTTCGGCAACCTGCTCGGCTTCGTATTTGAGGCAGGCGTTACGAGAAGAGAAATGTACGCTCCCCTCGTCGGCAGCTTTGTAATCGAATGTGACGGCGACTCACCCGTAGGCGGTAAGCTCCTCGGTGTTACCAAGGACGATGCCATCTTCACCGTAGGCGGCGAAAGAGTGCCCACTCAGGACCTTATCGCAGCCTGGACGGATAAGCTTGAGGGCGTATTTGCTACAGACGCTGCCTGCCCGACGGGCGGCAACGACGTTGCACTTTACACCAAGCGCAGCAACATCGCTCCCGCAATCAAGGTTGCAAAGCCGAAGGTAATTATTCCCGTATTCCCCGGCACGAACTGCGAATACGACACGGCACGTGCATTTGAAAACGCAGGTGCAGAGGCTGAAATCCTCGTTATCAAGAACCTCACCGCTTCCGACATCGAACAGAGTATGGAGGCTTTCGTAAAGGCAATCAACGCTTCCCAGATTATTATGCTTCCCGGCGGCTTCAGCGGCGGCGACGAGCCCGACGGCTCCGGTAAGTTCATTGCAACCGCTCTTAAGAATCCGAGAGTCAAGGAAGCGGTAACCGCTCTGCTTGAACAGCGTGACGGTCTTATGCTCGGCATCTGCAACGGCTTCCAGGCACTTATCAAGACGGGCCTTGTTCCCTACGGCAAGATTGTTGACACAGCCGAGGATGCACCCACGCTTACCTACAACACAATCGGCAGACATATTTCACATATGGCATACACCCGTGTGACCTCCGTCAAGTCCCCGTGGTTCTCAATGTGCGAGCCCGGCGATATTCACGCAGTTCCCGTTTCACACGGCGAAGGCCGCTTCGTTGCTGACGAAAAGCACATTGCACAGCTTATCGCAAACGGCCAGATTGCAACGCAGTACGTTGACATCAACGGCAAGGTTGCAGATGCTCTTCCCTTCAACCCCAACGGCTCCGTTCTCGCAATTGAGGGTATCACAAGCCCCGACGGCAGAGTTCTCGGCAAGATGGCTCACAGCGAGCGTAAGGGCACCGACCTCTACAAGAACGTTCCGTTTGAGAAGGACCAGAAGATATTTGAGTCCGGCGTTGCATACTTCAAGTAATAGGACAGCTTTTCAGACAATACTCTTATATTAAGGATAGATAAGTTTTTATGAAATACGCAATTGTTCTCTACGACGGCATGGCGGATTATCCCGTTGATGCCCTCGGCGGCAAAACCCCTATGGAGGTTGCCGACAAACCTGTTTTTGATTCACTCGCCAAAAGAGGCGAGGTAGGCCTTGTCCGTACCGTTGCCGCCGGCCTGAAACCCGGCAGCGACGTTGCCAACCTGAGCGTTCTCGGCTACGATCCCAAGGACTGCTACACCGGCCGTTCTCCGCTTGAGGCTGTAAGCATCGGCGTTGAAATGAGCGACACCGACGTTGCCCTGCGCTGTAACGTCGTAACCCTTTCCGATGAGGAGAATTACGACGATAAGACTATGGTGGATTATTCCGCAGGCGACATTTCCAGCGAGGATGCCGCAGAAATCATCAAGACCGTGCAGGAGCACTTCGGCGGCGGTGAATTTGATTTCTACCCCGGTGTCAGCTACCGCCACTGCCTTATTCACCACGGCGGCACAACAGAGCTTGGCAATATGACTCCGCCCCACGATATTTCGGGCAGAGTCGTAGGCGAGTACATTTCCACCGCACCCACGGCTGAAAAGCTGACAAAAATGATGCGTGAAAGCTACGAGCTTCTCAAGGATCATCCCGTGAACAAGAGAAGAATTGCCGAGGGCAAGCGCCCCGCAAACTCAATCTGGCTCTGGGGTGAGGGCAGAAAGCCCGGCCTTGAAAACTTTGAAAAGAAGTTCGGTATGCAGGGCTGTATCGTTTCCGCCGTTGACCTTCTTAAGGGCATAGGTATCTGCGCAGGTATGCAGGTGCCTGAGGTTGAGGGCGCAACGGGCTACATCGACACAAACTTTGAGGGCAAGACTCAGGCGGCAATCGATGCGCTTGAAAACGGATGCGATTTTGCATACCTTCACTTTGAAGCACCCGATGAATGCGGCCACCGCAACGAGCCCGAAAACAAGGTTCGCTCGATTGAAATTATCGACAGGCGTGTTCTGCCCGCACTTATTGAGGCACTTGAAAAGTATGACGATTATAAAATTATGATACTTCCCGACCATCCCACACCGATTAAGACGAAGGCCCACGCTTCCGACCCCGTTCCCTATATGATTTACCACAAGAAGGGTGAAATTGACGGCGTTGAAACAATCAACGAAAACACCGCCGCCGCAACGGGCAACTTTGTCGAGTACGGCCCGGGTCTGATTGAGCGTTTTATTAAAAACTAACTTTGAAATAATTATTATCTATTATCTATTCAATATTATCTCTTATCTCCCAACTGATTTTTTATTTTGCCTGAGATAAGAGATAACAGATAATAGATATTAGATAATATATAAGGAGAATTTCTCATATGAAAGAGAATTATAAAATAGAAACAAAATGTGTTCAGGGCGCATACGAGCCGAAGAACGGTGAGCCGAGAGTTCTGCCCATCGTTCAGAGCACAACCTTCAAATATGACACGAGTGCGGCTATGGCAAAGCTGTTCGACCTTGAGCCCGGCTATATGTACACCCGCCTTGCAAACCCCACGAGCGATGCCGTTGCCGCAAAGATTGCTATGCTCGAAGGCGGTGTTGCCGGTGTTCTGACCTCTTCGGGTCAGGCGGCAAACTTCTTCTCGCTTGTCAACATTCTCGGCGCAGGCGACCACTTTATTTCCGCCGCAACAATTTACGGCGGTACGTTCAACCTTTTCAACGTAACTATGAGAAAGCTCGGCATTGAGGTTACCTTTGTTGACCCCAACGCAAGCGAAGAGGAAATTGCTGCACAGTTCCGCCCCAACACAAAGGCTGTTTTCGGCGAAACAATCGCAAACCCCTCGCTTGATATTCTTGACATTGAAAAGTTTGCAAAGCTCGCACACGCACACGGCGTTCCGCTTATTATCGACAACACCTTCCCCACCCCGATTAACTGCCGCCCGTTTGAATTCGGCGCAGATATTGTAACTCACTCCACGACAAAATATATGGAGGGTCACGCAAACATCATCGGCGGTGCGGTTATCGACAGCGGTAACTTTGACTGGGAGCAGAACGATAAGTTCCCCGGCCTCACACAGCCCGACGAAAGCTACCACGGCGCAGTTTACACCCGTGATTTCGGCAAGGCAGGCTACATCACCAAGATTGTTGCACAGCTTCTGCGTGACTACGGCTCAACACCTGCTCCGCAGAATTCCTACTACCTCAACCTCGGCCTTGAAACGCTTGCCCTGCGTATGGAGCGCCATTGCTCAAACGCACTCAAGGTTGCCGAGTATCTTCAGAACAACGACAAGGTTGCGTGGGTCAACTACCCCTCGCTACCCGACAACAAGTACTATCCGCTTGTACAGAAGTATATGCCCAAGGGTACCTGCGGCGTTATCTCGTTCGGCGTAAAGGGCGGCAGAGCAAAGGCAGAGGAATTTATGAATTCCCTCAAGCTCGCTGCCATTGTTACCCACGTTGCAGATGCAAGAACCTGCGTGCTTCACCCCGCTTCCTCAACGCACAGACAGCTCAGCGACACAGAGCTTGTTGAGTGCGGCGTTTCGCCCGACCTTATCCGTTTTTCAGTCGGCATAGAAAACGTTGAGGACATTATTGCGGATATTGAGCAGGCTTTGGAAGTAATAGGCTGATTCATTTCATTATTATCTATTATCTATTCGTTATTATCTCTTATCTGAACGGTATTTAAAATCAATCTGAGATAAAAGATAACAGATAATAGATATGAGATAATAAATATAATTCGGGTGTGGGCAACGCCCACCCACAATTTTGCATTTTGCACTTTGCATTTTGCATTTTAAAAGGTGGATTTTATTTTGACAACTACCAACAGCAGAGTATGCGCATATATAGACCTTGATGCCGTGCGCTCAAACGTTGCCGCTGTGCAGAAAAGAGTGGGTGACAAGGTTAAGGTTATGGTCATTCTCAAGGCAGATGCTTACGGCCACGGTGCCGTGCCTATAGCAAAAGCCCTTGAGGACGGCTGTGCATACGCATACGGTGTTGCCACTGTTGAGGAGGGTGTACAGCTTCGTGAGGGCGGCGCAAAAAAGCCGATTCTTGTGTTAAGCTACGCTTTCCCCGAGCTTTTTGAAAAAGCAATTGAAAATGAAATCGACCTGACCGTTTTTGAATATTCCACCGCAAAGCAGCTCAGTGACGTTGCCGTTTCTCTTGGCAAAAAAGCAGGCGTTCACATCAAAATTGACACGGGCATGCACCGAATAGGTTTATATCCGAGCAGGGAAAGCCTTGAGGAAATCAGAAAAATTGCCGACCTGCCTGCAATTGAGATTAAGGGCGTTTTTTCACACCTTGCCTGTGCGGATTTTGCCGACAAGAGCTTTGCCAACAGGCAGATTAAGCTTTTCAAAGCCTTTACGCAGGAAATTACCGACTGCGGCATTAAAATTCCCATAAGGCACATTTACAATTCCGCCGCAACGATGGACTACGACGGCGGCTGCTTTGATATGGTGCGCTGCGGTATTGTTACCTACGGGCTTGACCCGTCCGACGAGGTAAGGTTTGAAAACCTGCCCACCACACCCGTTATGCAGATTAAAAGCCACGTTGCCTATGTGAAAAAAGTGGAAAAGGATGCTACTGTCGGCTACGGTGCGGCATTTATGGCAAAGCGTGATTCGCTCATTGCCACAATTCCCTGCGGCTACGGCGACTGTTACCCGAGACTTCTCACCAACAAGGGCAGAGTGCTTATCAAGGGACACTCCGCACCCGTTACGGGCAGAGTATGTATGGACCAGTTTATGGTAGATGTTACCGATATACCCGACGTTAAGCAGGGCGACGAGGTGACGATAGTCGGCTTTGACGGCAAGGAGAGCCTTACCGTTGAGGAGCTTGCAAAAACAGCAGGCAGCTTCAACTACGAATACGTTTGCGATATTACCAAGCGTGTACCCAGAGTTTATATTGAAAACGGAAAAATCATCGGTTAATACATCGGTTATAGATGTTTTAATATTATAATTATTAAAAGGCGACAGATTATGACTTTGTTTGCCGCAAAACTGAAAGGAGAAAGTCAGAATTATGGACGACCCCGGGCCTGCGACTTCGCTTATACTGAAGCTTGTACTTTTATTGGTACTTATTCTTGTAAATGCTTTTTTTGCAATGAGCGAAATCGCCATTATCTCCCTCAACGATGCCAAGCTTGAAAAACAGGCACAGGAGGGCAACAAAAAAGCAAAGAAGCTTCTTAAGCTCACCAGCAATCCCAGCAATTTCCTATCGACCATACAAATCGGCGTTACTCTTGCCGGCTTCCTTTCCTCTGCCTCAGCTTCGCAGAGCTTTGTTGATATGCTTTCCGACAGCCTGGAAAAGCTTTCAATTTTAACAAAAATCCCCGCAAGTGTAATTGACGGCTTCAGCCTTGTTGTTATCACGCTTATCACCTCGTATTTCTCGCTTGTTCTGGGTGAGCTTGTGCCCAAGCGTGTTGCAATGTTCAACCCCGAAAAGATTTCCTTCCGCATTGCGGGCATACTGACAGTCGTAGCCACGGTAACAAAGCCCTTTGTTAAGGTGCTTTCCGTTTCGATGAATGCCATTCTGCGCATTATGGGCATTGACCCCAACGCAGAGCCCGAAGAGGTTACGGAAGAAGAAATACGTATGATGGTTGATGTCGGCGGCGAAAAGGGCGTTATTGAGGACGCCCAGAAGGAAATGATTAACAACATTTTCGAGTTTGACGACATTGATGCGGGCGATATTATGACCCACCGCACCGAGGTTTCCGCCGTTGAGGTTAACGACCCCGTGCACGAGGTTGTTGATGTTGCCCACAAGGAAGGCTATTCAAGAATTCCCGTTTACGAGGAAAGCCTGGACAAGATTATCGGTATAGTCTACATCAAGGACCTTATAGGCTACATCGGCTCTTCTCTGCCCGAGCAGGAAAGCCTGCGCAAGGTTATGCGTGAGCCCTTCTTCGTGCCCGAAAGTATGAAATGCGGTCTGCTTTTCAAGGAAATGACGGCACGCAGAACACAGATGGCTGTCGTTGTTGACGAATACGGCGGCACGGCAGGTATAGTCACGCTCGAAGACCTTGTTGAATCCATCGTCGGCAATATTCAGGACGAATACGACAACGAGGAGGAGGAGTTTTCCGTTATTGACGAAACCACCTTCACCGTTGACGGTACAACCTCTATTGACGAGGTTAACGAACACGTTGGCGTTGACCTGCCCGAGGATGAATACGACACGATAGGCGGCTTTGTTATAAGCCTGCTCGGTTATCTGCCCAAGGACGGCGAAATGAACGAGCTCGACTATGAAAACCTGCACTTCACCATACTCAACCTTGAAGACAAGCGTATAGGCAAGCTCAAGGTTGAAATCCGACCCGCCCAAAAAGACGAGGAGGAAGAGGAAGAAAAACGCAGAATAGGCAGATGGCAGAACAGGGACGACGAATAATATGTCAGACTTGTTGCAAAAAAGAAAAGTTTTGCGTGACAAATATTAACAGTTGCCCGTAACACTTGACATTTTGCCGAAAAATAAATTATTATAAAAATACCCTTTATATCAATAAGGAGGATATAAAAATGAAAAAAAGAAACATACTCGCAATTCTCGCCGCACTTGCAGTAGTGCTCGTTGTCTTTGCTGCCTGCGGCGAAAAAGATCCCGAACAGCCCGAAAACCCCACCGTTATCGGTGCGGACGGCCAGGTTTACGAGGAAGTAACCGAAATTGTTACCGAAATCGTAACCGAAATCGTTACGGACGAGCAGGGTGAAGCCGTAACGGACAAGGAAGGTAAGACCGAGGTCAAGACCGAAGTTCTTACAACTGTTGTTACCGTTACAAAGCCCTACGAGCCTTCAACAGCCGAAACCACAACCGACGGCAAGCAGGAAAACACCAACGCTTCCGAGCCTTCAAGCGAGGGCAGCTCCGTTGAAAGCACAACAACCTACGAGGACGTAACCTTCCCCGAGGGTACGATTATCGAGGTTGAAATGGGCAGCGACGGCAAGCCGAAAGAGCCTCTTATGGAAAAAGTTCTCAACGCTTCAAAAGACAGTAAGCAGTTTTATCTTAACGCAACTATAGTTACCGGCGAGGCTCTCGGCTTTGAGACCGGTATGCCCGTTAAAATGTATATCAGCGGCGACAATATGGCTTTTGAGCTTTCAATGGTAGCAATGAAAATCCGTATGGTATATGCAAACAACAAGATTCATATGCTTTTCCCCTCTGCCAAAGCTTACTACTCGGTTGACGTTGGCGATTCGGACTCTGCACTTACCGATTCCGAGTTTAATCTCTGGAACTCTATCGGCTCTGACACAATGGATTACGTAAGCACAAGCAAGGTTACACTTAAGGGTACAACCTACACCTGTGAGGAATATACGGACTCCACCAACACAAACAAATACTACTTCAACAGCAAAAACGAGCTCAAGAGAATTGAGATTATTGCTTCCGACGGTGAGGCAACAATCCTTAAGATTACGGAGTGCTCTGCAAAGGTTGACAGCAGCATTTTCAACGTTCCCAAGGGATATACGGAGCTTACCGAGGAGAGTATGGAAAAGCTCTTCGGCAGTATGATGTAAACAAATGAAAAAAACAGTTCTGGTCACAGGCGCTTCCGGCGGCATCGGCAGCGCCTGTGCACGGCTTTTTGCCGACAAGGGTTATAAGGTTGCCGTCCATTGCCACAAAAATAAAGCGGCGGCAGAAGAATTAACAAACGAGCTTCTCAGCAAGGGCTGTGAGGCTGTCTGTGTTTGTGCCGATTTAAGCGATGAAGCACAGGTAAAAGCGATGTTCAGCGAAATACGCAACACTCTCGGTGATGTTGAAATACTCGTCAACAACGCCGGTGTTGCACAGCAGAAGCTTTTTACCGACACAACAAGGGCAGATTACGATTTTCTCTTCGGCGCAAATTTATTAAGCGCAATAAACTGCAGCCGTGAGGCACTTAAAAGTATGATTGCCGCCCATTCGGGAAGCATTGTAAACGTTTCCTCAATGTGGGGCATCAGCGGCGCTTCGTGCGAGGTGCTTTACTCCGCAAGCAAGGCAGCATTAATCGGCTTTACCAAAGCACTTGCAAAGGAAGCAGGTCCGAGCAATATCAGAGTCAACTGCGTTGCACCCGGAGTGGTTGACACAAAGATGAACGCTAACCTTACTTCGGAAGATATGTCCGTTTTAGCCGACGAAACTCCTCTTTGCAGAATAGGCAAGCCCGAAGAAATTGCAAATGCGGTTGCTTTTTTGGCAACTCAGGACGCTTCTTTTGTCACAGGGCAGATTTTGAGTGTTGACGGCGGTTTTATTGTCTGATTTATAATAATTTTACATAAAAAGTTATTGATTTTATAATTTAAATATGTTATTATAAATAACAATCAAAAGTGTTATTGTGCCCGTGTGCACACAAATCCATAAAAACGGAGGAAACATCATGGCAAATTGTCCTAAGTGTAATGCCCACCTTAAATTAACTGACTGGCGTCCCGAGTGCCCCAAGTGCGGCGTAAATATGGTTTACTACGGTATGGAAGAAAGCCTTCTCAAGG
>JAFXCT010000039.1 GCA_017521365.1 Clostridia bacterium | reverse complement strand
CGTCGACCTCTAGCGTGACAGGCTAGCGTTCTAACCAACTGAACTACCGGGCCATTAAAATGGTGGGAACAATAGGGCTCGAACCTATGACCCCCTGCTTGTAAGGCAGGTGCTCTAGCCAACTGAGCTATGCTCCCACGTAATTTGCGTCGTGGTTTATCACCGGCGACGCAAATTAATATACTACATTTCTTAGCAGTTGTCAACACTTTTTTGAAACTTTTTTTAATTTTTTTCAAAAAAGTTTTTCCGGTGTTGACAAACCGCTATTTTAAGCCAATCAGACGGAGAACACTTTTAAAATATATGTAATAAACAGTCTGAAATATACCATAATCTTTTCGAAAATATTAGAAATATTTTCTATTACGTCCCCTGCCGTTGCGCCGATGCCGTAGCCGGGAAGTGTACCGTTATTATCGTCTACGCCGTCACTGTCAAGCGTAAACTCATAAAGCAGAGGTGAGGCAATTGCAAGGAGAAGATACTCAACCGCCGTTGCTCTGCCCATCAGCTTGGTGCAAAGCTGGGTAATTTCTGTTGTAATGCCGTCTTCGAGACCGAGAAGCTCGTGCACCGCACCGAGAAGGACGTCATCCGCTATGCCGGCAAGGTCATCACGGAGAATAAGGGCTACAACCTTAAAGAAAACGGAAATTGCATCACTGTCAAGCGGATAATTCTCGCTGCCTGCATAGTGAGCGGCGGCAAGCTCCATTGCGAGATCCCAGCCTGTTTCATAATCGGTTTTGGGAAGCTCAACGCCGTATTCTGCGGCAAGGGCTTCTACGCTGTCGGTTTCGCCGTAAAGAGGCATTTCAAGAATATCGGTAAGGCCTGTTACAGCGGTATTGACAAGATTATAGAAAGGCTCGCCCTCAGCAATACCGATTTTTTCCATTGTAAGACCGAGAGCAAGTCTGTACTGAACGCCTGCCTTGAAAAAGCCTTTTGCATAGGCGTTGAAGCCCGCATTCATAAGGTCAACGTGCTCCTGAGTGTAGCCGCTTACTGATGCGGTAAGAGCATCGGTATCAATCTTATCAACCGTTCTTGCCTCGTATTCTATTTCGTCGGGAGTCATATTAAAGACTCTGTACTGGATGGGATACATTGTGAGAGAGGTTGTTGCAAAATCGTAGATTTTATTGCCCTTGGTGCTCGTGTAGGTTGCGGCATCACTGCAATGCTCATGACCCGTGAAAACGAGCTTAATGCCCGCATTTGCGAATTTTTCAGCCGTTGTGTAGTGGTTACGGATAATGAAATTACGGCTGAGAATACGCTGAACGGGAAGATGGTCAAGAAGATTGTGGTGCATCATAAGGATAGGATATTTGCCGTCCTCTTTTGCTTTTGCCGCCTGTTCGAGAACCCAATCAACTTTGTCGGAGGTCATGCCGTCCTCGGTAGACTTTGTGGGGTCACAGCTATCTACGGCAATAAGGCGGTATTCGTCGTTAAGGTCGGCAACATAAGAGCAGTTGCCCTCCATTGTTTCAATTGCCTCAGCGTAGCCGAACTGATAGTAATTTTCGATAAAGTCGTCATATTTGAAATCGTTCTCGCCTGCACCGTTATCGTGGTTACCGTTGATAACGTAGACCTGCTTGCCTGTTTCATCCTCAAATTTCTTGAGCTTTGCCGCCATATCAAGGTGCTGCTGAAGAACTATTCTGCCGTCGTTTACAAGGTCGCCGGGAATAAGGACAAATTTAATACTGTCATCCTCTGCACACTGGTTGAGGAATTCGTCAATAATAAAGCCGCTTTCGTCCTCCATTGCGGCACGTCTGTTAGCGTACCAGTAGATGGGGTCATCAATCGGGCCGTCAAGCTCTTCACGGGGCTCAACGTAGTGAAGGTCGGATGCTACGGCAAAGGTTGTTGTTACATCATCTGCGTTAGCTGTAAAGCCGACAGCAATGAGAGAGAACAACATAGCCGCTGAAAGAATAACGCTGATTATTTTTTTCATCTTTCTTCTCTCCTATAAAGAATATAAGAAAATATTAACAAAATAATCACAAAATGTCAACGAAACGAGTGCAAAATATAAAACTTGAAAAGTTATGCAAATATATGTATAATGAATTTACAATAAACTGGAGTGATGTGCAAATGAAATACAATATGCTCAAGCAGACGCTTATAAGAGGCAATGTGACTGACAAAACCTTTACGGAATATAAAGAAGAAATTGAAAAGCTGCCCGAAGAGAAGCGCTGTCAGGAGCTTTACACAACGGCTGTGCAGATGAAGCCGCAGCACTATTTACAGGCAATTGAGCTTATTGACCTTGCCCTGCCCCTTTCCAACGGCTGGGTTGACGATATGCGCTGCCACCACAACAAGGGCGTAATTTACGAAAAGAGCAGGAATTGGTTTGATGCACATTATGAATACACCAAAGCGTTTGAGGCGATACCCGACGATAAAAAAACGCCCGGATATATTGCCGGCTGTTCAATACACCTGATGCGTGCGTGGTTACATTGTGACGGATTTGAATACAGCGAGGATTTGCAGGTATATTATGATAACGCAACCGCACTCGGCGACACGCTTTTCCAAACCGTGCCGGATATGTTCTATAGAAGAATTGCAGAGATTATCATTTTCACGCACAGCGGCGAAACCGAAGCGGCAGAAAAAGCACGCACCGAAGCGATGAATATACTTAACCCAAATTTTGACGGTCTGCTTGCAAAAATCAAGATGAGAGATTATACCGAAACGGTTGTAGGCGCATCGAAAGAAGCGGTTGAATTTTTGAACAGAATATAAGTTAAACAGGCTCAGCCGATTCGCCCACGCCCGATAAGGCAGTATTTCTTTAAAACGTGAATTTTAAGTACAATAACACGACAAATCCCACAGATATGCGTCAGCATTATCTGTGGGATTTTCCTTTTCCTGTATCTTAAAATTTCATTTTAAAGTGCTTCGCAGTTTCGTAAGGGAATAAAATTTCTTGTAACGAAGCCAAAAACGCAGCAAGGCTGTCGCCTTGCGAGGCTTTTTTCAAAGATACGGGGAATTTTACCCGAGAAACAAATACTTCCTTATCGGGTGTGGGCGTTTGGTTGAGCCTGTTTTTATTTGTGGTGCGTTATAACTCCTAAAATTTAAATCTCATTCATTGAGAGCAAGTAGGGGCGGATATTATCCGCCCGTGTTGATAACGCTCGGTTTGCTGGCGGCTGATAGCCGCCCCTACGCGAACAACCATTGAGTTGTATCTCTTAAGTTGACGGCATTGCTTTTTAATGATACTTGGGCATCCAGTCGCCGTGGACTTCGATGAGTTCATCGACCATCTTGACGATATCGTCAATGCTCAGCTCTGAGCCCGTATGCGGGTCGAGCATAGCTGCCTGGTAGATGTGCTCCTTCTTCTTGGTAACGGCTGCTTCGATTGTGAGAAGCTGAACGTTGATATTCGTCATATTCATTGCGGCAAGCTGAACGGGAAGTCTGCCGACGTGGCAGGGCGTTACGCCGCTTGCATCGACAAGACAGGGTACTTCAACGCAGGCATCTGCAGGAAGGTTGTCGATAAGACCTGTATTGAGCACGTTACCGCCGATTTTGTACGGGTTATTGGTAACCATAGCCTCCATAATGTAAGAAGCGTACTCGTGTGAACGGGTGTGAGTAATCTTGCCGTTGTTGAAAAGCTCTTCCTTTTCCTTTGCCCAGCGGCCTATCTGGTTGATACAACGTCTGGGATATTCGTCGAGCGGAATGTTATAATCGGCAATAAGGTTCGGGTACTTATCCTTTATGTAGAACATATTGTACTCGGAATTGTGCTCGCTGGACTCCGTGCAGTAGTAGCCGAGGCGCTTGATATACTCAAAGCGCACCATATCGTCGTGCTTCTTTTCGGGGTCGGAGGTTGCAAGTGCGGCAGCGTTGATTTCGGCTGCCCTGCGCTTGATTTCGGGGTAAAGGTTGTTACCGTCCTTATCGTGAATTTCAAGCAGCCAAGCCATGTGGTTAATACCTGCAATCAGGTCGTATCTGCCTTCCACCTTGTCGTCCATACCGACCTTTCTGAGCAAGTCACGGGAACAGCCCTGAACGGAGTGGCAGAGGCCTACCGTTTTAATGCCTGTATATCTCTGCATATAGCCCGAAAGGATGGCCATGGGATTGGTGTAGTTGAGGAACCATGCATCGGGACAGACCTCCTGCATATCCCTTGCAAAATCCTCAAGAACGGGAATTGTACGCAGGCCGCGCATAATGCCGCCGATACCGAGGGTGTCGGCAATAGTCTGGCGAAGGCCGTATTTCTTCGGAATTTCAAAGTCCGTTATTGTACAGGGGTCATAGAGACCGACCTGAATTGCGTTAACAACGAAGTTTGCTCCGCGCAGAGCTTCCTTGCGGTTTTCAACGCCGAGATAGGCCTTGATTTTTGCCTTACCGCCGTTTGCGTTGTTGTTGATGGCACTGAGAATAAGCTCGGAATCTTCAAGGCGCTGCTTGTCGATATCGTAAAGGGCAATTTCCGCTTCGCAAAGAGCCGGTGTGCACATACTGTCACCCAGAACGTTTTTTGCAAATACGGTACTGCCGGCGCCCATAAAGGTAATTTTCATAAAATCAGTCTCCTTATTTTTATTTGTTTCGGCTTTAAGCCGTTGGTTGCTCTTCGGTTGTCTGTTCTTCGGTTGTTTCCTCTACGGAAGGCAGTTCGGTATCGGCTTGCTCAACGAGAGGAATTGTGTATTCGTAAGCCGTGTACCAGATGTTGCTGGAATAGCTTCTTGCGCGGATTACAACCTCATCCTCATAAACCTCGAAAACAAAGCCGAGGCCGCTCATAAGCTGACCGCGAAGATTGAGGTACATATAGCTGGGCAGATTCACGCTCGTGATGTTGCCGTGAGTCTCGATGCTCTTGAAGCCGTTGATTTTGTAATTGAGTTCATCGCTTATTCCGCTGTGGATATGGCCGTTGATATAGAACACGTTCTTGTACTTTTGCAGAATTGCGTTGACTGCTTCGGACTGCAGGCCGATACCGCCCGTCATTTCGTCATAATCCTCATCACCCCAGGATTCGGGCAGACCGTGAGTCTGATTTATCGGCTGATGGAAAACAACGAAAATCGGCAGGTCGTCCTTTGCGGCAAGCGCCATTTCAGCCTCTAACCAAGCAAGCTGAGCGTCACTTACATCGGCGGCAACGTGGTCAGCCTCACTGCCGAGAACGATAAAGGTGTAGCCGTTGATTTTGGTTGAATAATAGACGTTTTCTATTTCTCTGCCGGCGATTTTTTTATTGTACTCGATGAAAAGCTGCTTTGATACCTCGTAGGAGTCGTTACCTTCAGCATCGACACCCCACGTATCGTGATTGCCCAGAGCGAAAATGATATTTTTTGCAGGTGTATAATCTGCAAAAGCCTTTTCAACGTTCTGCCACTCCTCGGGATAGGCGTGGTCGGTAATGTCGCCTGCGTGAACGAGCGCATCAAGCTCGTAATCCGCATACTGCATATCGGCAAGGCCGAGCTGAGTCATAAACACACGGCCCTGAGAGGTGGAATTAACGTGCGTGTCGGACAATGTTGCAAAGGTGAGCTTAACGTTTTCCTCGTCCTTCGGTGCAAACGGTGCGGAAATGTTACCCGCAACGGGGAAAGAGATAAGCGTGGCAATAGCCATAAAGAATGCAGAAATCGCCCTGAAAATTGTTACAGACATAAATAAGCCCTCACACTTAACATAATATTTGGTTTAATTATACAATTTTTATATATAAAGTCAATAAATTATTGAATTTTTATGAAACATTATCAATAAAGCACCTTGGAAAGCACGAAGCAGGTCCACAGGGCGATAACGAAAAGGGCCTCTGCAGGAATTGCAAGCTTTGTATAGGGGCATTTCCAGCCCTTGTCAACACAGAGAAAAATCGTTCGGGTGACAAACACGGTTGTTGCAAAGATAACACCGCCGACAAGCGAATAGACGGGTGTTTTGAGCGCAACGGTAAGATAGAGCAAAAAAGCACCGAGTGCAAAGGAAATACCGCCGTAATAAACACGGATTTCGGTTTTACCCGCATTATCGACGGGCTTTACCGCAAATTTTTCGGCATTCTTTACGGGTGAAGCAATAAATACAACAGCCATACCGAAAAAGTAGCACACGAGACCTATTACCGCAACGGCGGCAGGAATATTGGACATCAGAATTTCTTTCATAGCTTGAATTACCTCCTGTTATTTATGCTTACATTTTACTATTGTTTTTTCAGTTTAGCAACAACAATTTTTTCTGCCTGCAAATTTCATAAAACTATTGACAAGACTGTCTATCGGTGATAGACTGCAGATGTAGTCTATCACCGATAGACACGCAAAAGGAGGATTTACATATATGGATGAAATGAAATTGGGAGTTGTTGAAAGCCGCTTTGCAGACATCGTGTGGCAAAACGAGCCTTTAAGCACGAAGGAGCTCGTTTCGCTTTGCGAAAAAGAGCTTAACTGGAAGCGCACGACCACCTACACCGTGCTGAAAAAGCTGTGCGAAAGAGGAATATTTCAAACCGAAAGCAGCACGGTAACGGCAAAATTAAGCCGTGAGGAGTTTTACTCAATTCAGAGTGAAAAGTTTGTCGAGGAAACCTTTGAAGGCTCACTCCCCGCTTTTCTCGCCGCATTTACCTCACGGAAAAAACTGACACAAAAGGAAGTAAGCGAATTAAGACGGCTGGTTGACGAATATGAGGTGAAGTGATTATGGATATTTTTAATATAATCCCGACTGCCGTTGATTGGTTTGTAAATGATTTTTACTACCGCTCGCTTAACGTCAGCATATCCGCAACGTTTCTGATACTTGCAATCGTGTTACTGCGTTTTGTATTGAAAAAAGCACCGAAGTCGCTTATTGCTGCGTTGTGGGGACTGGTTGCAATACGGCTTATATTACCGTTTTCGCTTGAAAGCACACTCAGCCTTGTACCAAGCGGAGAAACAATACCGCAGGAGGCA
This sequence comes from Clostridia bacterium, assembly GCA_017521365.1. Classification (GTDB taxonomy): domain Bacteria; phylum Bacillota; class Clostridia; order Oscillospirales; family Acutalibacteraceae; genus UBA8612. The sequence continues at coordinate 71,983 of JAFXCT010000039.1, read as the reverse complement.
ATTTTCAGCCAGGAAACACAGCACGACAAATTCACAATGGATATTATCACAAACCCGAATTACCCCGAAACGGTAACGCAGGAATTCGATGCACCCGTAAGCAGTGTCGGCATTGACCTGATTCAGCTGGAGTTTTTGTGGCTTATCTGTATTGCGGCAATGCTGCTTTACGCACTCATAAGCTATATAATTATCCGCAGAAAAGTCAGGACATCCGTACGGCTTCGGGATAACGTTTTCCTTTGCGACAGTATTCCGACACCGTTTATTTTAGGGATAATCAAGCCCAGAATCTACATCCCCTCTTATCTGAGCGAGGAGGATATGAGCTACGTCATTGCGCACGAAACGGCACATTTAAAGCGAAAAGACCACATCTGGAAACCGCTTGGCTTTGTGCTGCTGAGTGTTTACTGGCTCAACCCTGCAATGTGGCTTGCATATATACTGCTTTGCAGGGATATTGAGCTTGCCTGCGACGAAAGGGTTATCAAGGAAATGGGCACGGAAATCAAAAAGCCGTACTCGCTTGCCCTTATAAACTGCAGTACACCGAGGAAAATCATCACCGCCTGCCCTCTCGCCTTCGGTGAGGTCGGCGTAAAGGACAGGGTGAAATCCGTGCTCAGCTACAAAAAGCCTGCGTTTTGGGTTATTATTGTTGCGGTTATACTGAGCATTGCCGTTGCGGTCTGCTTTATGACAAACCCGATTTCGGTAAACTACGACAGAATTATGAACGAGCAGGGCTTTACCATAACGGCGCAGGAAAGAGCGCTGATTACCTTAATAGTTCCGCTTGACAAGCTGCCCGAAAAGGTTACCCGTGAACACAGCTACGGCAAAAACAAGATTACGGTATTTCAGTACGGTAAAGCATCAGCCGTTTATCTTGAAAAAGTTACGCCAGTAAGCGACAGAGAAGACCAAATATATCTGTTATTCAATATGGCGCACGAGCCCGACAAAGACGGCTTTATCCTTTCAACGGTTTGCAAGGATTACAGCGGCTTCACGGACGGCATAAGCCTTGCAAGCAGTAAGGTATCGGACAGCGCAACACAATACGAAAATGCGGTTGATTTGCGCTCAATGGGGCCTGATAATCAGTTCGTAATAACAATAAGCAAAGACGTTTACGAAAGCGCACAAGACCATATTTTAATATCGGTTTGCTGCAGCATAATTCAATACACAAATGACAGAAGCTTCAATAATCTGTATGTAAAAAGCCAAAACGCAAGCTCGACCAATCCTGAAATCAAAGCGGAAATAACCAACATACTCACAACGGACACTTCTCCGTATATCAACATCCGTTGGGATAATATGAGCGACAAGAGGCTGACTATAGGCGAAGACTTTTACATTTACCGCAATGAGAACGGTAAATGGGTTGACTGCCGCAAGCCGAGCGATATTGATTTTACGTTTAACGCCATCGGCTATTATATTGAGGCGCAAAGCTTTTCGTTCAAGAAATACAGCCTTGACTTTATGGACCTGAGCGAAAAAGGCAGATACCGTTTTGAAAGCAAGGGCACTCTTGACGGTGAGGAAATAACGGTATCGGTTGAGTTTGAGCTGAACAAAAACAGCATAAAATACTACAAAAACCTTCTTGAAGAACACGACAAAACAACAGAATTACCCGATTACGAAACGTATCCGTCTGACACACGCGTAACTGAAGCCCCGACAAAAGAACTGCCGCCTGAAACGACAAACGTGCAACAGCCTGTTGCACCGAAGAATTATCCCCAAACCGCCGTTGCATTTACGGGCAGCCGAATACCTTCGGGCGGACTTAATGCAGACAAGGCGTACATCAGCAGTATTCAGCACCTGCCGATATACAAATTTGAAAGCCGCAAGGAAATTGACAGATTCGTTTCCGCAAACGGTAACAAAATTGCGCTTGATTCAGGCTGGAATGAAGTGCCGAGTGTCAACACGGTTTTAGCGCAGTATGACGAGGCTTTCTTTGAAGAAAACGTACTGTTTGCGGTATTCGTTCACTGCTCCAACTGTACGTACCGCTTTGCCGTTGACAGCGTTTACAACGACGGCAAGCATTTCATCATTCACGTAAAGCAGGCTAACAACCCGCAAGAGGTTGAAACTATGGAGGCAGGCTGGATGCTGACGTATACAGCGAAGAAGGATGATGTCAAAAGCTGCATCAGTTTTGACGCACAGCTTAACAGCAGCACAACTCTTGTTACCTCAATTGAGGATTTAACGGTAACGCAACAGCTTACAACCGACTCAGCCTTACAGCCGTTTTACGAAGACGACGAATACGTATATTCCTATCCGTCGATACGAAACGATTACGTAATAGTCACATTCGTAAACGGAACACAGATGACAGCCAAGGAAGCACTCGAAAAAGGATATATCACAATCGGCGACCTTGACTTATGGCAGATACAATATATAAAACAGCCCAAATAAAGTAAAAGCACTCCCGTCTCGGTTGACGGGAGTGCCTTTTGCTTATGTATTCGGATTAATACTTGAAGTTCTTGTAGATAACGTGTGATGAACCGGTTGCGTTACCGCCGCCTGCTGCATCGATAACAACGCTGATATTATATTCAACAGTAAGGCTTACAAGATGACCTGTTGTTGAATCGATAACAGCCTTAACCTTTGCGTTGTTGTAGCTCTCGCTGATTTTTGCGCCGCCAAGAACATCGTCAATTGCATCGTAAATAACGATAGCTGTCTTGTGGTCGTAATAGCTCTTGTCAGCATCGCCAACGCAGATACCGCACTTGTCGATGGGAGAGCTGTTGGACTTGGAATTCTTGTCAGCATAACTCTTGCCGCCCTTGACATCCATTACAATTGTGTACTGAGTGCCGTTAGCTGTGCAAGTTGCATTTGTAACGTCAGCAGCTGTAAGAGTGCTCTTGCGAAGGTACTGGTGAGGAAGGTCGGATTCCCACTGACCCTTGGTAACGTCCATTGTGTACTTGTTTTCGGCGCCGATGCCCATAAACTGATACAGGATGTCACCGAATGTCTTGAGAAGGAAGCCTGCATTGAGCTGCTCGTTGTCAACGTAACGAACCTTGTTAAAGCCAACCTTTGCAGCAACAGCCTTGTTTACTGCTGTGTTGTAGTAGGAAATGATTTCGTCCTTGGAAACGGGCATAACGGGTGCTGTTGTTTCCTCGGCTGATGTTGATTCGTCAGCAGCTGTTGATTCTTCGCCAGTAGCATCCTCAACGGAAGCAGGCTCTGTTTCGCCGGTTGCGGACTCTGTTGCATCTGCAGAGGGAGCCTCTGTAGCGTTTGCGTCGAGTGTTTCGTCAGCGAGTGTGGTGGATTCGTCTGTTACGGGGTCGGGCTCTTTCTCACCGCAGGCAGCAAAGCTAAGGAGCATTGCAGCGGCAAGAAGAAGCGCAAGAAGTTTTTTCATATCGGGGAATTCTCCTTTCATATTTAATGCCTTTACAGGCATTGTTACAAATTAATCTTCGATATACTTATCGACGTTTGCGCTGTGTTCCTTCCACGTTACGGCATAGTGATAGTTCATATCCTTATCCGTAAGGAAGAAGTAATAGTCGGTATCCTCGGGGTAAAGCGCCGCTTCAATTGCATTTCTGCCGACGTTGGTAATAGGCCCTGCCGGTAATCCGACACGCTTATACGCATTATAAAGCTCGCTGTAAACGGAAATATCCTCAACATAGGGCTCGACGGAATTGCGAAGGTAGAAAACAGTTACGTCACACTCAAGCTTACCGTAGGCTGAATCGAGCCTGTTGTGAAGCACGGAGGAAACCTTTTTCATCTCGGGGTCAAGCGCTTCCTCCTGAATAATTGAAGCTATGCGGATAACCTCGTCAAGCGTGTAGCCAAGCTCAGCAGCACGGTCAAAATCCGCCTGAGTTAGCTTATTTTCAAAATTATCAAGGAATTTCTTTAACACCGCCTGCGGATTCATATCGAAATAGAATTCGTAGGTATCGGGGAAAATATATCCCTCAAGCAGAAAAGGTCTTTCCTCGGGATTGTCTATGCCCTCGATAAAGTAATAGTCACCCTCCGGCGCATTGACAGCCGCCATAAAGTCCGCCGCGGCACAGACACCGTTCTGCTCTAAAAGGGCGGCAATTTCGCTGACAGTTGAGCCCTCGGGAAACATAACACTGACGGTGGGAATGGCGGTAGTGGTCGGGCGAAACTCCTCTTTTATTTTTTCAGCCGAACAGCCGAAAAGAGAAAATACGGATAGTAACGCAAGAATTACGGTTAAAGTCCTTTTCATTCTCATCCTCCAACATACTGTGTAATTATACTACATCTTTTTACACATTGCAAGGGTTGACAAAAATATTAATATTGTTTTATAATCTATTTACAAAATTACATCCGGGCCCGTAGCTCAGCTGGGAGAGCGTACGGTTCGCATCCGTAAGGCCGAGGGTTCAATCCCCTTCGGGTCCACCAAAAAAGTCCGACAAGTTAAAACTTGTCGGACTTTTTTATCCATTGCGAAAGCAATGGCATATCATCGCCGTCAGGCGTATATCATCACACGAAGTGTGTATATCATCAGCAGCAGGCTGTATACTTGCTTTCGCAATGATGATATACAAAACTAAAGTTTTGATGATATGCAATTCCTACGGAATTGATGATATACAAGGCTTCGCCTTGATTTTTAGCAAACTTTACAGTATAATCATCACAAAGGAAGTGATTGTATGCACTATGATACAGAGTTCTGGAATACATTAGACGAATTGGTAAGCAATTCGGAAATTGTGATTGACAGACCCAAAGGAACTTCACACCCGAAATATCCCGATTTCGTTTATCGGGTAGATTACGGATATCTGAAGGACACGTCATCTATGGACGGTGCGGGAATAGACGTATGGGTCGGAAGCGGCGAAAAGAAGGTTGATGCAATAATGTGCATTGTTGATTTGATGAAGAAAGATTCAGAAATTAAAATATTAATCGGATGCACAGAGGAAGAAAAGTCAATCGTATATGAAACACACAACGAAACACAGTTTATGAAAGGTGTTTTGATACGCAGATAAACACGTTTTAAGGAGAATGAAATGCTTTTATATCACGGTTCCTGTGTCGGTGGTCTGACTCAATTGAAGCCGTTTTTATCCGAACACGGAAAGGCCTATGTTTATTTATCGAGCAACCCTGTTGTTGCTTTGCTGTACGCTGTTAAGCCCGTGCCCAAGCCTTTCAGCTTTTACCCCTACGGCTTTGACTCAGGCAAGGTTATTTACAGCGAATACTTCGAGGACTGCTTCAAAAAGCTTTACCAAGGCAAAACGGGCTTTCTTTACGAATGTGAGGTTGAGGACGGAACAGAAAACGCAACGGCAATCAACTGCGCCTACACAACCGAAAGCCCTGTCAAGGTATGTAATTGCATTGAAATTAAAGATATTTATGAAAAATTTGCCGAGTACCGGAAAGAAGGTTTATTCGATATAAAACCTTTTGACCGCATACCGGAAAAGGAAATGGCTTTTGTGCTTGACGATATGAGAAGCACTATTGAAAAAAACGGCCTGAAAAATGATATGAATAATCCGATGAGTAAATTTATTGCGGAAAATTTTCCGATGCTGTGGAATTAATTATTAAAGCTCCCTTGTTCGATTGAACGAGAGAGCTTTTAATAATATTATCTTATTTACCGTTGACGATATCGTTTACCATATCGGGGTAGTCGGACATAATACAGTCTGCGCCGTTATTGGTGAGGTACTCAACCGCTTCGGCATCGTTGATAGTCCAGTACTGTGCAGCAATGTTGTACTTGTGGGCGTAGTTGATGCACTGCTTTGTGCCCAGGTTGATGATACCGCCTGCTGCGCTGTCGCCATAGGGAATCTGAAGCGCAACGTAGGTGGGGTTAACATCGTTCAAATCCCAATCCATTCTTGCGTAAATGTAGAACTGAAGAACCTCGATAACACCTGCCGAACGGGGCATCTCGGGATATTTGTTTTCCATATAATAGGAAACGGCAAGCTTGGAGGACGCCCAGATTGCTCTGTCCTCTATACCCTTTTCGTAAACGAGCTCATAGAGCTTGTCCGCCGCCTCAAAGCCCTGCGTACCGGTGCTCTTGATTTCGATAATGTAGCGGAATTCTCTGCCCTCGGCATTGGCTTCAATAAGGTCGATAACCTCCTCACAGGTGGGAACACGCAGGTTGTCGGGAATATCGTCGCCGCGAAGACCTCTGTAGGGATATTCGCCGTTGAGCTGGAAGTTTTCACCCATATTGAGCTGCTTTGCCTCGGCAAGAGTAAGGTCGGAGGCATAAACAGAATCGTGGCCATAAACCTCGACCGCGTTCGTGGTTGAATCGTAAGTAAGGTCGTGAAGGACTATAAGCTCGCCGTCAGCGGTAAGCTGAACGTCAAATTCAAAGGTGTCAACGCCGTATTCCTCGTTATTTGCCAGCATCGTTTCAAACGCCATAAGCGTGTTCTGCGGTGCTACGCCGGCACCCGAACGGTGAGCAGAAATATCGGGGTTTTTGTATTCGACAATATAAGGATTGGTTGCGTTTTCATTAATAACGACCTCGGTGCCTGCTTTGTCGTCTGCACCCATTGTGAAAACAAGGGGAAGTGCAACGATAACGGAAAGCAGAGCGTGATAAACGTTTTTAAAAAGCATAAGTACGTCTAAAATATTCATTGTAATTTCTCCTTAAGCTGGCTGTAATCAATTGCAGAGGATATCGGTTTCTATATATCTGATACCCATATCGTAGAGCATTTTTGCTTCCTCAACGGTATTCACCGTCCAGAAGGAAGCCGGAACGCCTGCATCAATTGCAAGCTGTATGCTTTCCGTTGTGTTATCCTCAAAATCGGGTGAAAGCCATACGTTGCTGCCGAGTGACTTTGCTTCTTCAATGGTCTTGGGGGTAATTTCGTCAATGAGATACCACAGCTCAATATCGGCATCAAGCTCACGGATTTTCTTAAGCTGTTCAAGGTCAAATGAAATAATAATCGCCTGTTCTTTAAGGCCCTTTGCCTTTACGGAATCAACTATTTTGTAAAGCAAATCGTAATTGTCGCCCTTAATTTCAATCTGCGGACGGGTGCTTGTGCCGACGAAAACGTCGAGGTATTCGTCAAGCGTGGGAATTGTCAGCCCCTCCTGCCAGAAGTTAACGCCCCATTTATAGCTGAAGGTCTTGAGCTCGGCAAGCGTAAACTCCGAAACCTCGCCGGTCTGGCAATACCAGGTATCAATCGAGCTGTTGTGAATAAGCACCCACTCGTTATCCTTGGTAAGGCGGATATCACACTCGGCTGTGTAGTAGCCCAGCTCAACAGCAGCCTCGTAAGCGGGAACTGTATTTTCGGGCGCACGCGCAGTAACGCCCCTGTGTGCGGTGAGGTAAACGGGGTCGTCAGCCGTGCCGACGCCGTACTCGCTGAGCGAAATGAGCTCCTTGGGCTGGTTGAAAAGCTTAACTACGTTAAGGCAGGGCAGCCACGGGCACATATAAATCGGAACAAGAATCAAAGTTATTATTTTGTTGATAATCGCAAGCATTTTTATTCTCCTTTGACTATAATAAAATTTATTATATCATAAAGGAAATATTTGTCCACAACCGATTTATACAAAATATCATAATTATTATATATAATTTTCACAAAAAACTGCACTTCTAATTGTTTCTAATTACGAATTTCTTAAAGAAAGAATTATTAATAAAATATTCATTGATTTTCAAAGTAAAAAAATGGTAACATAGCAAAAACAATTATATTTTAAACGGAGTGACATCTATGAATATTTTAATGTCCATCGTCGGCTTTATTCTGGCTGTGCTTACTCCCCTTGCCAATCTTATACTGACCGACCCTACAGCACCCTTCGACAAGGAGGTAGCCGCTGTTGAAGAAAAGGTAGGCGGCTTTATGAAGGGTATCTGCCACACAGACCGCGAGTACGAGCTTATCACGGGAGCAAACATTGAATGGCTGCGTGAGGATATCCCCATTCCCATAGCTCCCGACGGCAGCCGCAATTTTTATTACGACTACTGGAAAGCGGAAATGCAGGAATACGTGGATAACGGCATTCGCATTATGGGCGTTACCCCCTACCCCGATGACTATATTGCAGTCGGCCTTGACCCGAGAAACCCCGAAAACGAGGAAAAGATAAAGGAAATTGCACTTTTCTATCTTGAAGACCTCAAGGGTATAGTTGATGCTTATCAGATTACCAATGAAATGGGTGTTGACCGCTTCACAGAGCCGCTTACGCTTGAAGAGGCGGCAAGATTCATCGGTATTCAGCTTGAAGCTATGTACCCCGTCAAGGGCGATATAATTACCGGCTACAACCTTTGTGCACAGGCAATGCTCCAGCTGCCGGGACTTATGAGGGAATACCACCAATACTGCGATTACGTAGGAATTGACGTATATCTCGGCTGCTTTGAAAACATAACCAAAAACGCAGATATGTACCTGACGGCTCTCAAATACGTGCGCTTTGCCACGGGCAAGCCCGTAATGATGTGCGAATTCGGCTATATCGGACTCGGTGAGCCGAAGAGTGCCGCAGAAAAGAAGGAAATTCTTGAAGGCTACGGCTATTCAAGCGAAAAGGAAGCAATTGCGGATATTGACAATTTCATTGCACAGCTTCCGCCCGACATCAAGGAGGAATTCGACGAATTCTACGCCGACCTGAGTGCGGAGGAAAAAGGCGCTCTCCTTTTTGACGGCGAATACAGCAACCACATTTACTGCGAGCTTGCAGAGGGAATCGGTCTCTACGGCTTTGAGCACACGGTAGAGGGTCAGGCAAAATTCTACGAGTACATCATTCCCAAAATCGAAAACCTTGATTACGTTATCGGTGCATTTGTTTACGAATGGCAGGACAACGGCAGGTGCTACGTATGCGGCCAGAACGAATGCCCCGTAGAAACAAAATGGGGTATCGTTGATTACGAGGGCAACCCGAAGCCTGCATATTACGCAGTACAGAAGGCTTTCGGCGAAATCGACTGATAAAACTACAACAACAAACAACGGCAGGGTCAAGCCCTGCCGTTAATTTTATGCGCTATTGAATTTTAAAATCAGAAGAGAATGAAGCCGAAGAACAGGCTCTGGAACCAATATGTAAGCTTCTGGAAGAAGAACATAATCTGTGCCCAGATGCCGTCGCCGACCATATCAACCTGAGTGTAAATTTCCATATATACCGCACCGGTTTCGTAGTCCTCGTAATAGAAAACTTCATCGTCGCTAAGCTGACGGCCGTTGAGCGTTACGGTTTCAAGGCGTTCCTGATGAGGTAAGAAATAGCCTTCTTCGGGGGTCATATAAATAAATATGTTGTAGATATTGCCCTGCTCAAAGCTGTCGTAAACGAAGTTGCCGAAGTAATCGTAAACCTCTACGGAATAGTAATCTTCGCCAAGGAAGGAAAGACCCTCCGTGTTGATTGTAACGTAGTTCTGCCAATCATAAACGGGCATACCCTCAAGGTTTTCACGCAGAGTAACGTCAACGCTTTCGATGTACTTGGGCTCTTTTGCGGTTACTGTTGTTTCGAGCTTGATGTACTCGTACTGAGTATCTTCATACTCGTATGTACCAAGCGTATAATCAACATCGTTTCCGCTCAGCTTTACGCTGTCAAGCGCAGCCTCGCCTGCTTCGTTCTTTTTGAACTCGCAGTTTTTCTTGGCTGTAAGCCACAGTTCTACGGTGTATTCCTCGCCCGAAACGAACTTGCCGATTACGGGGTTGCCGTCCTTATCGTATGCACGAACTGTATCTGCCTCACCGTACAGAGCTTCGATACCCTGCGAATTGATTTTAAGGTATCTGTACCAATCGGAAACAGCCATATCGCCGTAGATATTGAGTGAAGCATCAACGCTTTCTATCGTGCCGCCGATAACGAGCTCGTATATAACTGCGGTAACGGTAATTTTAACAGTAAGAACCTGTGCACTTTCTACCATTACTTCCGCAGGCTCGCCGTTGACGGTAACGGATTCAAATTCTTCTGCGCTGTCTGGGAATGAATAGCCGTCCTTAGGCTCAAGGCAGATTGTAATTAAATAGGTTTCGCCCATTTCATAAGTGCCGGTAATCATTTCGTCTTCGCCGATTACGAGAACGCCTAAGCCGTACTCTTCCATTGTTTCGGAAACGGCTATGCCTTCGGTCTGAATTGAAAGCTGCTCTGCCCAGTCCTCAAAGCTGTCGCCGGGCTTTGCGTTGAAATTCAGCTCAATTGTGTCAATTTCCGTATCGGCTGCCGCAAAGGCACCGAAGCTGAAAACGGAAAAGACCATTACAAGGGACATAAGCAACGATAAACCGATTTTGAACTTTTTCATAATTTTTTCTCCTTTATTTTTTAGGCGGAAAATATTTCCGTCAATTTTAGATTAACACATCGGAAAAGAAGTATATTTCGATTTTAGAAACAAGTATTAATAAATAATTAAGTTTGCCGTACTTTAAAATAATTTCACTTGAAATTTACCGCAGCAAAGGTTAATATTTAAGAAGATAATACGGGAGGTAAAATATATGAGCAGAAAAATTATTGTTGCAGGACTTGGCCACGGCGGAATTGCGGCGGCAGCCTTGCTTGCAAAAAACGGATTTGACGTAACCGTTTTTGAGAAAAAGGAACAGGGCACCCTCGGCTACGACTGGACCGATATTTTTGCTCCTGCAGCGCTTGGGATTGCCGAAATTCCGATGCCGCCGAGAAGCAAGTACGAATTCAAGGAGAATATGACCTTCTTTTCTCCCAACGCAAAAAGAGGACTTGAACAGCAGGTGCCGCATAATGAGCTTGAAATCAAGATGGAGCGTCGGGATATTTACGAGCACCTTATAAACCACGCTGTTAACTGCGGCGTAAAGATTGAATACGGCTGCGAGGTGCTTTCCCCCATTGTCGAAGGCAGGCGTGTAGTAGGCATTAACACTTCAAACGGCGAGCAATACGCCGACCTTGTTATTGATTCCTGCGGTATGAATTCACCCGTCAGGCGCAATCTGCCCGATGAATTTGGCATTGAAAACGAAATAGCAAGAAAAGAAAAAATCACTATCTTCCGTGCGTTTTACAACAAAGCCTCCGACGAAGAGGTTGAAGCAAAATTCCGTGTTATGCTGCTTGAGGGTGACAGACTCGGCGTAAGCTGGGTTGCAAGCGAGGAAGAGCACACAGACCTGCTTATAGGCAGATTTGAAGAATTTGACCTTGACGAGGTAAACGCATTTGCCGATTTCCTGCGGACAAAGTGCCCCAGACTCGGAACGAAAATTGTCCGAGGCGGACAGTTTGTTGAAATACCCGTAAGACATCCCCTGTCCGTAATGGTTGCCGACGGCTACGCCGCAATCGGTGACAGCGCATTTATGACCGTGCCGCTTATCGGCTCTGGCATAGCCAACTCGCTCAAGGCAGCAAAAATTCTTTCTGACACCGTAATCAACGACGAGAACGGTACATATTCAGCCGCTTCACTGTGGAATTACCAGGTTAAATATTACCGTGCGCTCGGCGCAGGGCTTGCACCGCTTGAATGTGTCAAATTCCTGCTTCTCACTCTTGAGCCCGTAGAGCTTGATTACTGCTTCAATTCGGGAATGCTCAACGAAGATAACATTACAATGACGGCAAACTTCACAGCACTTACCGACCTGTTTAAATTCGATGTACCCGACCTTCTTAATAAGGGCTTACAGGTAATCAAATACCCTACCCTGCTTAAAAAGATACTCGGCTGCGGAGCATCAATTGCAAAGGTTGTGGCAGCTTGTGCCGCTATGCCACCCGTATGGAACGAAAAGGCTGTAAAAAAATGGGCAGATATGTACACATCAGCGTTCAGATCATAACATTTCACCCCTTTGAATTCTCTTTCCTTGATTTGATATTATCACTATGATTATAACTTGTCAACACTTTAGTTGTAATTTAACACCACATTTTTTGTTAATGTTATAACTATAGAATTAATTTTGTGTGACAGGTGATAAACTATGGATATAGGTGCACGAATCAGGTACTTTCGTGAAAGGAAAAATATAACGGTAAACAAGCTCGCCAACATAAGCGGAGTTTCACAAAGCTACCTTCGTGACATTGAGCTTAACAACAAGCAGCCCACCGTAGAATATCTCGAATACATTTGCTTCGGACTTGGAATAACCCTTAAGGATTTTTTCAACACCGACGAACCGCAGGATGAGTTTGGACAGGCTGTTTCAAAGCTGACACCTGAACAAAAAGAGCTTCTTATTAAATTTATAAACTCGTTATAATTTCTAAACCCTAGCACATGACTAAATAATCTTCATAATACTTAACGAAAAAACTCCATAAAAACTTACAACATTTTATTTTCAGTTTCAAAAAATTTGTAAGTGAGATAAAAAGATAAAGACCTTTGCTTCACGGTTGAAGCAAAGGTCTTTGTGCTTTTAACGTTTATGGTTTGTCAAAAATTCTTACAATCGGGTTATAGCCGAGACCAAAATACTTGAAAGCCCAAATAATGGGATTCAGTCTGAAAAATGCAATATCAATAACGGTTACAAGACCGCGGAGGAAGGTTGAAATATCGTGTGTTTCGGGAACGTCTACGGGTGCAAATTCCTCGCCCTCAACGTTGAGCACCATAGGCTGTGAGTAGCAGATGCCGTTATCGCCCGAAAGGTAGAAACGCACGTAGAGATATGGCTCGTCGAGAAGCTCATCGCTGTGAAGGTCGAGCGTTGCGGAGCCGTCCGCATTGAGTTCGGTTCTTTCGATAACGTTGCCGTTTGAAACCCAAGTGATGATGTTTGCGTTTTCACCCCATACGGTGATAGTATCGTTTTCCTGGTCAACGGTTATTTTTGTAACACCGGGTGTATTGTCAAGCCAGTAGCTCTTTGTGTCGTAAACGTCCTGCTCAACAAAGCCGGGCATTTCCTCCATACCGTTGAGCTCAACGCCGTTTGAGTAGTGAGAAATGCTGAAATACCAGCCGTTTTCCTGTGACTCACGGAAGGCGTCCATTGTGAATTCGGGCATCCAGGTCATTGTGTAAGCATCGTTTACGGCGTTTTCGTTGTGGGAGTCGGCAAAGGTATTGCCCCACGGTACGACACCGTTGGGAATGGTCTTCTGCAGAATCTGGTCGTAAAGAATTCTGTCACAGCGAGTGTGTGCATCCGTTGCGCTGTTAATGCCCATACCGAGAGATGAGCCGGGATAATCGAGGAAAATTCTTGCGAACTTGTTGGCATAGTAATCGTCCACGGGCTGACCGACATAGTTCTGAGAATCCTTATCGGTATAAACGTACTCGCCTACGTGGGAAAGGTAGGAAATACCGCCGTCTTCAGCAACACCTCGGGAGGGTGTTTCATAGTCGCCGAAAACGCCTGCAAGACCCTGGCCGTAATCGGAAAAATAGCCCGTGAGGTGGCAGTCGGCAACGGGTGTTGCCATATTCAGCTCAATGCCCTTGGGCACGTCGAGCATACCATTTTCTTTAGTTCTCGTGATTGTGTAGCCGTCCTTGGTGGTATAGCTCTTATCGGCATAGGTACCATCGAGATATGCCTCGTAATCCTCCTGCGGAATCGGGATTATTGGTGCCATATTGGTGCGTTCCTTCTTGATAAGGCGCATAAGCGGAACTGTTTCGGGAACCTTGTTCCAGCCCTGGTTTATCGTGCCGTGGTCGGTAAGGGCAACGATATCGAAGTCTGCTGCATAGTGCATCTGCACGAATTCCTCAATTGTGAGGAAGCCGTCGGAAGCGTTTGTGTGGCAGTGAAGCTGAGTTTTGTACTCGCCCCACGTATCCCAATTGATTTCCTCATAGGGGTTGTCAATCACGTAGTTTTTCTCATCCGCCGCCGTTGCGGGAATAAACGTGAGACAAATAAAGGTTGCTGCGAGAATAAGAGAAATAGCTTTTTTGAGTGTTGATGACATAACCGTTTACCTCCGTTATTATTTTTTATCAACTGTTGAGTATTGACTTGATTTTTTCTGCTGTTGCTTCAATTTCCTCATCGGTCCAGTCAGGTGAAATACCGTAGGTGACCGTACGTTTGAGCAAATCAAGCGATTTTGGGCACATATCAGGCGAATAGTTGTGGTTGAGGTCCTTGTTCGCCGGCATATTATAGGGATTCATCAGCTCGTGTGCCGCTCCCCTCTTTTCCATAATCGGTGCCCAGTCGTAATAGACGTGCTTGCCGCAGTTGTAAAGAAGCATCTGCCCCGTCTTTTCGGAGAAAGCCTTTGCTTTTTCGTAGGTATCAAAGCGGAATGGAATCTGTATTCCGCAGTCGCCGTCCGAATCGTTTGAGGGAGCTACGCAGACATCGCCGAGAAGCGAAAGCAGCTTTGCTTTATTCCTGCGAAGGTCGGCAACAATTGAGTCGAGCTTTTCGAGCTGACAGCACATAATTGCGGCAAGAATTTCGTTGCCTCGGTACTCGTTGCCGCAGAAAGAAAGCTGTGAAAAGCCGTTCATCTGGTCACCGAAATAGGCTATTGCAGAGCTGTCCTGATAGATGCACGCTTTTTCGTAAATACTGCTGTCCTTGGTGAGAAGCGCACCGCCCTCGCCGCAGGAAATGATTTTAAAGAAATTGAAGCTGAGCGCACCTGCATCGCCGATTGAGCCGAGAAGCTTACCGCCGAAGGAAGCACCGTTTGCCTGGCAGGCATCCTCGAGCACCTTAATGCCGTGCTTAGCAGCAATTTCGCATATTCTGTCCATATTACAAGGCATACCTTGCATATGCACGGGAATTACCGCCTTTGTGTATTTGCTGATTTTCTTTTCAAAATCGTCGGGGTCAAGGCCGAGCGTTTCATCAATTTCGGCTATAACGGGAATTGCGCCGACATTGACTACCGCCATAGCCGTTGCAATATAGGTGTAAGCCGGGACTATAACCTCATCACCCGGGCCGATACCGAAACCGATAAGCGCACTTACAAGTGCACCGAAGCCCGAGGTTACAAAAGAAGCGTGGTTTACACCGAAACGGTTTTTAAGCGCTTCTTCAAGTTTATAGCAGGACTGCAAAGAGCCGTTGACCTTGAAAAAGTCCTTCGTTTCAATTACGGTTTTGACCGCATCAATTTCTTCCTGTCCTATTCTGTACATAAATCACATCTCCTCCAATGCTTTTGCAAGTGCGGTTACAAGATAATTGTCGGCATCGTTCACCATAGGCTGACTGCCTGCCGTTTTGAACATATTGACCTCGTAGCCGCCGCGGCACATCTGGTCCTGCGATGGGAAATAGCTGTCGTTTCCGTTGGCGTTGCTAAGGCACAGTATACGGCTGTTTTTGCAGCTTTTCTTGAGTCTTAGCGATATTTCGGAAAACATTTCATACGGGAAAGCTATAAAATTAAGGTTTGCAATACGCAGAACGCTGATTGAAAGCGTTTTGATTTTTTCTTCGGGTACGCCGTCTTCCCAAGCCTTAATAACTCTTTCGTAATAAACGGCGGTCTGTCTGTCGATATTGTAAACTGCCGATTTGTATTTTTCGTATTCTTCCCTTGCCTTTTCAAGCGGCACACGTTTATCCAGCGGAATATCTATATCAGCCTGCACAGCCTTCATATCGGCTGTGTGGTATTCCTTAATCATTTTGTATGTATTTACCGCATCGTTTGCGGCAACGGCACCGTGCTCCATTGCGTAGTTGATATCCCCTACCGTCTGGCCGTTGGTCAGCCTCGGGCCGACATCGCCCTCACAGCCGTTGAAATAAACGCTCGGACAGCCGCTTAACGCTTCAAGGCGGTCACACATTACACCGCACCAGTCACGGGAAATGAGCGGACAAAGACCTGCCGCAGT
Organism: Clostridia bacterium; assembly: GCA_017521365.1. GTDB lineage: Bacteria > Bacillota > Clostridia > Oscillospirales > Acutalibacteraceae > UBA8612. Next base: position 56,067 of record JAFXCT010000039.1, on the reverse strand, counting down.
ATTGTGAGCGCCGTAATGGATTATATTTGCAACAGGCTTGTTTTCATAATCGGCAAAGGAGATAACCGTCATATCGGGGTCGTAGGTGCCCCACTCATTCTGACCCAAGCCAATATCGCCGTTTGCAAAAAGCTCACGGCGGTTGATACCGACCTTGCTTTTGCTTACAGCAAAGCCGACCTTTACGGGTGTACCTTCCTGTGAAGACGCTTCTTTGCATATTCTTCTGATTTCGGGGATAAATACGCTCTCGCAGTATTCGGTATCGATTGCACCCCAGCCCTCTTCGCCTGCGGTATTCGGGCCCGTGTGAGTATGTACGGCGGTTAAGATTATATTCTTGACGGCAACCAGGCAGTCGGCAGAAATCTCCGCCCTCATACGGTGAGCAAGCTTTGTATTGATAAGGCATACGTCCGTGCTGACAAGCAGGGATTTTTCGCCGTTATATGTAAAACAGAAAGCGGTTGCAAAAAGCCTGTCGTTTATGCCCGTGCTGTAAAAATCGTCACGGTAGCCGTAGAGCCTTCCGCCGATTTCGGGGGTAATATCCGTACGGCAGACGGCAAGCCTTAATTTATCCACAACAAATCACCCATCTTTATAATATTTCACAAACATTTTAGCACTTTAAACAGATTTTATCAAGACAATTAAAGAATTTTATACAAAATAAACTCCCGAGCAAGTCGGGAGTTTAAAAGAAAAACCATATTGATTACTTGATAAATTCGCCCTTGATTTCCGCTTCGGCAATCTTCTTTGCCTCTTCTGCGGTAGCGTCCTTCATAATCTCTGCCATCTTGTCACGGCGCTGCTGAAGCTCGGAATACATCTGATTGCGGATATCTGCATTAAGCGGATAGAAGAACTTCGGAATAATACCGAGGCTGCTCGTGATAATCGGGATACCGGTACCGAGAGCGAAAATCCACCACTTTGTCTTCGTGGTCTGTGTACCGATATCAAGACCCTGCTGGTAGCCGATTTTCTTCATAACGATAGCGTTGATACTGCCCATAACTGCGTTCTGGAGCTTGCTTATCATAGACTGGGCAACGCCCGTCATAGCCTCCGCACGGTAGCCGTTTTTCCATTCGCAGTAGTCCATAGACTCGTTGACGATTTCGTTGGGAATAACACGGCGCAAGCCGTAAACGCACATTTCGAAGATTTCTTCGATACCCATAAGGGGAAGAATGATAGGCTTCTTCATAAAGTTGTTGTTGATTGAGCCTATACCGAAGACAATCATCCACAGCATATCCGTCCAGGCGTCCTCGAAAATCCAGAGAGCCTTTGTGGAGAAGCGCTTACGAAGCGGAGCAACGAAGCTGTAGCTGATAAACTTGACGGGGAAAGCGGGAATACCGACGATTGTTTTCCACGTGATTGAGCCGATAACGTCGATATAGAAGTTCGTTCTGCTCTTGCCGATGCTGAAGCCGCTGAGGAACGAGGAGATAACCTGAATAAGAACAGGCTTGTTCGTTACGATAGCCTTAAGGCCCTGGATAACGCTGGGTCTTTCAACGGACTGCATAACTCTTTCACGGGACTTGAGGAAGAAGTACATAACAAAGCTTGTGGAAAGAATTGCACAGGCAAGACCGAAGCCGGCAAAAAGCTTGGGGAATTCCCAGTCAACAACCTTATTTGCAACAAGGTCGTAGAGAATACCGAAAATCTGCTTTGGCAAATCCTCAAAGATGTGGGAGAGAAGATGCGCCATCGTGATAAGCCTTGTACGTTCAACGGGGTTTGGTGTAATGGTCGTCATAAAGCCCGTATTTGCAATGCTTGTAAAGGTACCTGCCGTTTCCTGAACCATCATCATTACGGAGTAGAACAGGAGCTTGGGCAGATATGTAGAAGCTGCACCGGGGAAGATAAACGGAATAACCCAATAGAACAGGCCGATTATCATAAGCGGAATCTGACCGAAAATCATATAGGGCTTGAACTTACCCCAACGTGTTCTTGTTCTTTCAACAATAACGCCGATAAAGGTGTCGTTGATAACGTCCCAAACGGTAGCTATCATATTGTGAAGAGCAAGATAGTTGAAGTCAATTTTAACTACGTCGTAAATATAACGCTCGTAGAAATCGCTGATATTGAGGGTCTGTGCGGCGTCGTTGAGAACGTAGGCAACGGTTTCTGCCCTGCCGACGTAACGTCGGTTGCCCTTGTAATCAATCTGCTCGAACTTGGCACCCTTCTTTGTGTTTTCTTTTACGCTTGCCATAACTCACCGCCATATTAAAATATAGTTTTACGCAGTAATTGTATCATAAGTGTTTAAAAAACACAATACCTTGTGAATAATTATTTAAATGTTTCACAAAAGGAAATTAAAAAGCAGAGCGGAACATAAATTTTACGGTGTGGGAATTTCCGAAACGTTTTTGATGAGCTTTAACGCACGTGAATGTGTAACCGTTTTATGAGTGGCTGAGTCCTCAAAGCACCAGCCTTCCGGAGCTTCAACAACACAGTTAAGCACGTTATCGGGAATATTGACGCTGACGATAATGTCAGCCTTTTCACGTTTCCACTCGGTTTCTATTCTGCCGTAGGGTGAGTCAAAATACGCCCTTGCAAAAGAAAGCTTTTCAATAAACGAGGGCTTTATAAGGACTTTTTTATGGTCATCTCGGTACGGATTATATTTAAGACCAGCAACGCTCGAAATAAACCAGTTGAGAATATCACCCATAAAGTGATGGTTGAGCGAATCCTTACGGCTGTATATTGCATCAAGGAAATCCTCGGGCAGAGAATTCATACCGAGCGTGAGGAAGAAGCCGTAGCTCGGCCAGTCACGGCGGCAAATCATATTATACGCAAGCTCGGATTCGCCGAACTCAGAAAGCACGTGGAACAGCACCCTTGAGCCGAGAAGACCGAAATCGATGTGGCCGTAGCAGTCGTTACAGATTATATCCTTAAGCACTCTGAAAGCCTTGGGCTTTTCGCTGTCCCTGAACACGTTGTGGAATATCGCCATTGCCTGAGCGGTCTGACAGCCCGTATCTGCGGTAAGCGTTTCAAGGTCAACGAGGTGCTTTCTTACAGCATCCCTTATTTCGTCGTGAAGCGTTTGGGCAAAGGTCTTCTGCAAAGTCATACCGAGCTCCCCGAAAATAAACGCCGCTTTTTCCGCAATGCTCATACAGCACACGGAGCTCGTAAACTCAACGGTAGGCTTGACAACTCTGCCGACGGGACACCAGTCGCCCAAACCGAAATCCACCGTTCCCCTTTCGGTACGGTTAAGCGAGATATAGTTGAGGTAACGGAATATAGCCGTTGCGTTCTCTTCAAGAATGTTTCTGTCGCCCGTGTAAAGATAGGTGTAATAAGGCAGGTATGTAAGCACTCTGTCCCAGGCGGGGCCGTTGCCCCACTCGTAGCCCCAGTCACCCGTGGGAATAATACCGGGAATCTGACCGTCCTCCTTCATTGCCTTGCGAATGTTGCGAAGCCACTCCGTAAAGCTCTTTTCAGGGGTAAGAGTCATCAGCATATGCTCGGCAGAAACTGCGGCATCGCCCGTCCAGCCGTTTTTCTCTCTGTGGGGACAGTCTGTGGGGAAATAGAAGAAGTTGGAAAGGTCGGAAACTGAGGTAATTTCACAAAGCCTGTTTGCATCCTTATCCGAGCACTCAAAGCCGCCTCTGCGCTTCAAATCGGAATTTGTTACGACGTAGGTCAGCAGTTCGGGTGTTGCCTGGTCGTCGTCAATGCCCGTTACACCGCAATACTGGAAGCCGTGGTAAGTGAAGGACGGCTCAAAAATCTCCTCGCCGCCCTTGCAGATATAGATGTCTCTCTGTGAATATCCGTCGGGGTAAAAGTGAATGTTCGTGTAGTCAAGCTTGCCGTCCTTGCTTAAGCACTCGGCGTACTGAAGCTCGATGCGCTGACCGGGTCTGCCGTTGATTTTAAGGCGGCAATGGCCCGTTTTATTAATGCCGAAATCATAAACCCAGTATTCGGCAGCCTCGTTCTTTTCCTGAGGCTTCATCAGCTTGATTTTACGGTGGTCGGGGTCAAACGGAACAGCTTCACGCTTGGTAATATCAACAGCGGTAAGCTCCTCGCCCGTGGGCAGAATTGGGTCAGCCTCGCAGATTCTCAGCTCACCTGCGGGCTTTGAGCAGATAATAGCGTTTGCCCACGTGCTGTCGTCAAAATCGGGCAGATTCCAGCCGTTGATTTCGTTTCGTGCATCATATCTGCAGCCGCAGCGGATATCGTCAAAATATATCGGCGAAGGTGCGGTTTTTACCGTTTCATCCGCCTCAATTGAAGTTTCGCCGTACTCAACACAGAAGCTGAGCTTGGGTGCGCTTCTGAAGCGTGCAAGCTCAAAATCCCAAATAAAGCCGCCGGGACAGTTCTGCATACCGTTGCCAAGCTGAACACCGATACAGTTATTGCCCTGCTGAAGATATTTTTCAATACTGTAGTGGTCGTAATAAACAATGTGGTCGGTGTTGGAAATATAAGGCGCAAGCAGACCCTTGGTGATTTCCGTGCCGTTAATCCAAAGGCGGTAAAAGCCGAGTGCGGAAATTGTGATGTCGCACTTTTCGGGCACGCTGTCAAGAACAATGTTCTTGCGGAAATACGGCGAGGGAACGAATTTTTCAAAGGTTGTGTATTCGGGTGAAGCATAAATAAAGGATGTTGAAAGTTTCATATTCTGCCTCCGATTTTTAATTTATGTGTTGATTATATCACAACCGTTTGCGATAAATCTACATACAATTCAGCCAATAAATTTAATAAAATTTTAGTAAGTTGTTACTTTCTCTTAACAATTCTTAATTCAGAATTAACCTTATTTTTGAATGAATTTAAGATGTAAAATATAAAATTCAAATATAGAAATCATAAAGGATATTTAATCACCACACTTTCTGTACCCCTAAAACCGCTTTCTGTACCGATGATAAAAAATTTCAGTGATTTTGATATATAATACCGCAAAACCTATTTTTGAAAGGGCTCAGACACAGAAATGAAAAAAGAAAGATGTTTAACAGAAAAAATATGTTTCAGTGCATTTGCAATAGCATTAACAGCTATACTGCCCGTACTCATTACAAACGGCGGCAATTTTTATCTTGTCGGCGACTATATGACACAGCAGATACCGTTTATACGGGAATGCAGGCGTATGCTGCTTTCGGGAACGCCGTTCTGGAGCCACAACACCTTTCTCGGCGCTAACTTTCTCGGAACGTATTCTTTTTACAATTGGGCAAGCCCGTTTTTCTGGCCGTTATTTCTCATACCGGAAAAGCTCATCGCCTCGGGCACGGGAATAATGCTTGCAGTAAAGCTCTGCGTTGCGGCAACAACGGCTTCAATTTATCTGAAGAAGCACGTACATACACCGCACTTTATCTTCATAGGCTCACTGATTTATGCGTTTTCATCGTTTACGCTTGACTCAACCTTTTTCTATCATTTCATTGACGTTATTGCCGTGTTTCCGCTTTTGCTTTACTGCACGGATGAAGTTCTTGAAGGCAGAAAAAAGTCTCTGCTTTCCTTGGCGGTAATGCTCAATGCCTGTGTTAATTATTACTTCTTTTTTATTTCGTCCGTTTTCTTTCTGATATACCTGTTTTTTCGGGTACGCAGCGGCAAATACTGTTTCAAGGCTGCTTTGCGATGCATCTCTTTTTATGCGTTGGGGGCATTTTCGGCAATGTTCGTATTACTGCCTTCTGCGTTCAGCCTGCTTGAAACATACAAGGTTTCGGGCAGCTTTGCAGACACTCTTGTGAGAGGGCTGTCCTCAATTCCTCAGCTTTTCAAAACGCTCAGGGGAATAATATTGCCAAGCGAAGGAATTATGGGCAGCGCTATGGGGTTCCGTTATTCCGTATTCAATTCAAACAACGCTTTTCTGCCGTTTTTCGGTGCGGTGTTCACATTCACGGCACTGCGGAAAAAGAGCAGGGAGTGGTATTACAGGCTGATAAAATTCCTGTTTGCGCTAACTCTCTTTCCTTTCGGCAACGGTGTTTTCAGCCTTTTCACCAACGTCAGCTACACACGCTGGTGGTATGCGTTCGTGTTGGTTCAAGTGCTTGTAAGCATAAAAATAATTGAAGAATACGAAAAAGAAAAGCAGAAAGGAACAGAAGAATACCGCAAAAGCACAAAAACAACAGCAAAAATCGGTGTTGCGGTTATCGGCTGTCCGTTACTTGCAAAGGCGGTTATGGCTTATTTTTTAAAAGACTTTACTGCGAAAATACTTCCTGCGCATATTCTCGATTATCTGAAGGATATAGGCATAACCGAAAAATTCAACACGGAAGATTTCAGGTATATGCTCGTGCTCGTATTCCTATGCACAATCAGCTTTGTACCGCTGTTTATGAGTATAAAAAACGGATGGCTTTACAGGGCAAAGAGAGTTATTCCTGCGGTCATTCTTATCTGTACGCTTAATTTCGGTGTGTATTTTGCCAACGAAGCAAACCTTGCCGACACTAGCTACGAGGACAGCTACAACGGTATGGCTCCTGCCGTAACCGACGAAATAAATTACACAAGCAGAACCGATTACAGTTATTCGCTTGTCAATTACCCTATGGTTGCAAACACACCCGGCACTACGGTTTTTCATTCATTCAAGTCAAAGGCAACGGCTCAGTTCTGCAAGCTTATAGGTTACGAGGATACGCTTCACGCTTCTTCAAAAAAATATTTTGACTCCCCTGCCATCCAAACGGTTTTAAGCATAGAAACAACAGTAAACAAAAGCGGCGTGAGCACTCCCGCGGAATACTACACGCCGTTTGGCTGGACTTATGACTATTACGTTATTGACGATGGGTTTGAATACACAACCGACAAAGGTGAAAACAACAGACGTATTGAGCTTATGACAACAGCCTGCATTGTTGACACAGAAACCGCAGATAAGCTGAAAGGTATTGTCACGCCGCTTGAAAGCACGGAAAATATTGATTGGAAATCCGCCTGCAAGCAAAACAGAGCGACAGCCGCAACGGATATTTCGCTGACATCAAAGGGTCTGACCTGCACGACAAGCGGAGCAAAGGAAAGGCTTGTTTATTTCAGCGTACCGAACGATAACGGCTGGCGTGCTTACATAAACGGCGAAGAAGCCGAAATTCTGACGGTCAACGGCGGTATGACAGGCATTATCGTACCCGAGGGTGAATCTAAAGTCTGCCTCGAATTTCATACACCGGGGTTGACTGCGGGAATAATTATAAGCTTGAGTTCGTTAGCCGTAATGATAATTAGAAATTTGAAAAAGTTAGTGACAAACCGAAAAAAATAATGTATATTGATTTTACAGAACAAAAAGGGAGAAAATGTTATGGATCAGTTTCTGAAAGACCAGATTATCAACAGCATTAAATATATCCCGACGAACATTGTAAAATCATATTTCATCAAGGACCTTTCGGAAGAAAAGGCAATACGCAAAAAGCACGGCTTTATCCGAGGTGCGTGCCACGTAAGCGACGACCACAAACAGATTAAGGGTGCCAATATTGAATGGGTACGCACGGACGTACCTGCTCCCTTCAACGCAGACGGCTCAATAAACCCGCGGTTTGAACAGTGTAAGGAAAAGTGCAGACGCTTTCACGCAAGCGGACTCAAGGTAATGGCTATTACTCCCCTGCCCGTGCATTATATCGATATCGGAATTGACATCCGCACAAAAGAGGGCGAAGAAAAGCTCCGTGCCGCCAGCCGATATATGATTGAAGAAATACAGGGCTATATTGACGGCCTGCAGATTTCAAACGAAATGGGTATGCCGAGGTTTACCGTGCCGTACACGATGGACGAAGCAATAAAATTCATCGGTATTCAGCTTGAAGCAATGTACCCGCTGAGGAAGGATATCATCATCGGCTACAACTCCGCAGGCCCTCAGGTTGACCTGCACTACGGCTTAAAGCCCTACCACAAATACTGCGACTACGTCGGGCTTGATATGTACCTTGGCTGCTTCTTCTCGCTGCCCGGCTTCTTTTTCCTTTTTGAAACAATGGCAAGATTTCTGTGGGCTTTTACGGGCAAGCCGATACTTATGCAGGAATTCGGTTATATGAGCGAAGGCAAGCCCAAGACAAAGGCTGAAAAGAAGGCTATTTTACAAGGCTACGGCTTTGAGAGCGAAAAGGAAGCTAAAAAAGACATTGTCCGCTTTGTTGACAGCCTGCCCGAGCATTTCAGAGAACACGTGAAATACGTCTGCGAAAACAAGCCCGAGCTTTACACAGACTTTATGTTCCACGGCGATATGACAAACCACCTGTACAAGGAGCTGCCTGCGGTTACGGTTATACCGGGCTGTCCCCACACACCCGAGGGCCAGGCAAAATTTTTCCGTAAGGTGCTCAAGCTTTTCTACAAGCTCGATTTCATCTGCGGTGCAATCGTTTTCAACTACACGGATTACAACAAATGCGCCTACTGCGGACAGAACGACTGTCCCACGGAAACGAGATGGGGCCTTGTTGACGTAGACGGCAACCCGAAGCCGTCATATTACGCAGTTAAAGAGCTTTACGGCGAGTTCATCGAAAAGGACAAGAGCTATAAATAAAAAAGTTGAGCCACGGCAATTGCCGTGGCTTTTGGTTTAATTATAGGCACATTGTCTGCCTGTGAACATATAGACAATTGTTGTTGCGAATTCATCGGCAAACTTACGGAAGAAGCCCTGAAAAAGAACGTTCATAGCAAGCTCGGCGCCGTACTCATCGCCGCTTTTACTCAGTTCAAAAACATCGCCGAGTGTATAAAAATCGTACCAATGAACGGCTTTCGTTGTGTAGGCTGAGGTATCGGCTTCGTTTATGTCAATAATTCTGTAGCCGTACTGCGAGGAATAGGCATCGCCGTTAAAACGGGTGCTGAGTGAATTGGTGATGTTTATGCCCTTATATTTAACGCTGAAGGCGTTAGAGTGGTCGTGACCCGTGAAAATGCCGAGAACGTCTCCCCTTTCAACCATTGCGGCAAACTGACCGTGGTTATAATAGCCGGGACAGGGATACTCGTTGAGCACGCCGTGGTTTTCAAGCTCGGGATTAAACGCATAATACTCACCCTTATTGTAAATATGCTCAAAGGCATAGGCACGAGGAGTGTCGTATTTTTTAAGAGCGTCGTATATTTCGGGAACGATTATGTGCTGGAAAGCAAGGGAATTTATCTTGCCGTTTTCCTGCTCAATTTCAGCGGATACGGTTTTGTACCACTCTACCTGGTCGGCAGGAACGTTGCTGTAGTGACCCTCGCCATCCGTTGAGCCGGAATCAAACACCCAGACGTTGAACTTCATTTCGTCGCTGTCCGATGCCAGAATCGGTATATTATATGTACCGCAGCCGGTGAGGACATCGCCCTCGTCAACGGAAATTGAACAATCGTAGGAATTGTAAAGAGCCATAAGGTCGCTCGGATTTGTATAGCTCTTTGTTTCAATATCGTGGTTGCCGAAGCAGACCGCAACGGGAATCTTCCTATCCTCAAAAACAGTCATAAGGCGGTCAATGCAGGTGTCCATCTCCTCCTTGTCGTCGGACATTGCGATATCACCCGTGAGAGCAATCATATCGGGCTTTTCTCTGTCGCAGGCGGCGGCAATAAGATAAGCGCTGGCTTCAAGATTGTAGTATTCCAGGTGCGTGTCGGTAACGTGCATAATTCTGAACGCGCCGTCCTCGTTAAAGCGCTGTGCCTCGGCCGTGTTTGTGTAAGCAAAGGAGCCGAAAGCAAAGGAAAGCACAAGCATAATACTCAAAAACAAGCAACAGATTGATTTAAAAGACTTTTTCATAATGTTCACAACCTCAAAAATTTTTTATTAACCCATCGGGATAAAATACAAAGAATATTCGCCGAAATTAATCGGCAGAGTCGGTACTTCCGTACCGCTGTAATACGTTGTAGGTGCGACAGCCGCATAACCCGTCTGTCCGTTTATGACGAGCTCGTAATCCGTGCCCTTCGGTGTTTTTGCAGTAACCTTATATGTACCCGTGTACGTTTTGCCGTTTGTAAAATCTTCAACGGTGATTACGCCGTTTTCCGCTTTCAATGTAAGGTCAACTATTTTCGCTTCGGGATATACTTCGTCAGCTTCGCCGACACAAACAATAAAATCAGCCGTATCAGAAGTAACACTCTCGCCGCCACGCATAACTGCTCTCATTTTCCATTCATAGTCTTCAATAGAGAGCTTGTCCGTACCGCAGGAGCAAAACAATAAAGATAAAGACAAAAGAAGTAAAATTATTTTTGATTTTTTCATAATGCCGTCCTCAAAACTCTACTGATAAACAATTTGTTAAACATTTCGGATTCTTCCCATTGTGGAGTATGACCTGATTTTTCAAATTCAAAAAATTCTTTATGAGGTGCATCAAGATTTTCAAGCCATTCTCTGGCTAACTTACTTACGGTGTTATAGTCATATTTACCCATAAACAGATATACTGGCACAGAAAGTTCTTTAACTTCATTTAGGAAATCTACTTTTTCGTGTCCCAAAGGCTGTGACAGACACCATTCATTCGCACTAACATATTTTAGCATAGTGAAAAAAGAATACTCTTTAAACATACACGGAATTTTCGGCAAGGTGTTTATAACACTGTTCCCGTATTTGCCGTATAAGATGCCACCCATTTTGTTGAGATAGTTTCTCTGTAAAAGCATTTTATCATCTTTATAAAAGCCGTTAACGGGCGGACCGATTTTCTGTAAAGCCTTTATTGCTCTTTTATCATTACGCTTTTTTGCTTCATTCAAAGTAAACTCAAAAGATATTGCTTCGTTTCTTACGGCATCAACAACTTGACCAATACCAACATAACACTCAACATCTTCAGGATATTTTTGAATATACCAAACACCAAGCTGTGAGCCGAATGAGTGACCAACAAGAATTATCTTTTCTTTTTTAAATTTCTTTTTAAGATATTGAACAACATTATGTAAATCATTGATATATAAATCTTTTGTTAAAACTTCGGTCTTTGCCATTTTTCTGTTATATGATAAACCTGCACCTCGCTGGTCCCAAGCAACAATTGTAGCATATTCGGCTAATTCAGAATTCCATTTCATTATAAATGGTCTATCAGCCGCACCGCAACCGCCATGCAAAAACAGAACAACGGGATTTGAAGTATTCTGAGATCGAAATCTTAAATAATAATCGTTGTTATTAATTTTAATTTTTTCAGAAGTATCTATTAAATACTTTTCAGCCATAGCAATGAACCTCTTGACACTAAATTTAATAAATAATTACTTTTGATTAGCTTTAGCAGTGTTGAGTGATGAGATAAGCATAACTCGAATACTTGTACATGCAGAATCAAGAGCTTTATATTCATTTTCGGATATATAATTCGTTTTGAACAGCAGCTCTAACCAGTATCCGGTTTCATTTGCTTCTTTGAGAGCAATCTGCAATTTCGCAATAAAATCCGCCTTGCCGTGAGCATACTGTGCTTCACGAATATTGGCCCCAATTGAAGTGCCGCTTCTGCCTATTTGATTGGAAATGATGGATTCCCGCTTTTCTTTGAGAGAATTTACGAGGTTAATAACAGAAACCGCAAAATCCATAGATTGGGTTCTTAATTTACTTTCAGACATAACAGCACCTCCGATTTGTTAATATAATACCATAAAGCTCTGTTATTTTCAACATAAAGTGAAGTTTGGCTACGCCAAGTGAAGTAGCGGCGATGCCGCTGTGAAGTTTTGTGCTTCGCACAATGTGAAGTTAAGTGTGCCAAAACACTTGCATAGCAAACTTCACTGCGCAGCAACTTCACGATGCGTCAGCATCACTTATCGTGCCGCAAGGCACACTTAGTTCGAAAAAGGCCACATTTGTCTGATAGACAAATGTGGCCTTTTTCGTGGTGCCGGTGACCGGACTTGAACCGGTACGGTGTTGCCACCGAGGGATTTTAAGTCCCTTGCGTCTGCCGATTTCGCCACACCGGCGTGCTGAAATTTCTTCGGCTACAGTATGATACCATAGCCGAAGAAATAAGTCAAATGATTTTTAAAACATTTCGTCAAGAATTTCGATAACGTGTGCTACAGCTCCGTCGTCGTTTGAGCGCACTACCCTGTCTGCAACGGCAAGCGCTTCCTCACTGCCGTTACACGGCACGAAGCCTATTGCGGCGGCAACGAGCATTTCCCTGTCGTTAAAGCCGTCGCCGACGGCAAAGACCTTACCGTGAGGAATTGAAAGGCTGTCGGCAAGCTTGAGCAGGCCGCTGCCCTTATCGACACCGGGCTTCATAATTTCGATATACGTTCCCGTTGTGGGAAGGAAATGGACATCCGGATGATTTTCGGCAAGGAACGACTGAATTGCAGCCGAGTCCTTTTCCGAATAAATCATAACCTTCTGCCAAGGTAAATCCGCCTGTGACGGGTCTTCGATAACGGTGTACTCAATGCCCTGGCAGGTGAAGTGATTATGTGATGTTTCGCTTCTGTTGATTACAAAAGAATTATAGAAGCTGTACATCTCGATTGAGGCAGACGGAAAGCTTTTGGCAACAGCTCTGATTGCACCAAAAATCTCCTCGCCTACGGAATCACCGAAAACAAGGGTATTGCTTTCGTAATCGTAGCAGGTTGAGCCGTTGCCGTGGAGCACGGGTGCATTGATATAGGAGCTTTCATAGGCGTGAAAGCCCTGCACCGTTCTGCCTGTACAGACGGTAAATCTGCCGCCGTTTGCGATAAAATATGCTATTTTTTCTCTTACCTGCGGGGTGACGACACCCTCGTTATTATAGAGGGTGCCGTCGTAATCGCTGGCGATTAAACAACCGGAAAATTTCATTTATTCGTCATTACCTTCGCTGATGGGAAGAATTGAAAAGCGGAACTTGAGACCGTTCTTTGCGCTGAAGCAATATTTTCTGAGAGTATCGGGGCCGCAGCTTGCAGTACCGGCACCTCTTACGAAGCCGTCGACACAGACAACCGTAGTCGGCTCGTTGTGAACGTCCTCCTGGTGCTGTGCTTCGTGGAGAAGCTTCTGCGTATAGTGGTGTGCGCTGAAGGAGAAATTACCCTTGCTGTTGCAGAAGAGAAGGCCGTCGCCGTCTGCATCGGTAATCTTCATCCAGCGGGTCTCGCCGTGGTTGCCGTTATCCTGCGGGAAGATATAATCCTCGTGCATTTCGCTGACTGTTGCGGAATAAATGCCGAGTCTGGACTGTGCCTTGAAATCCGGCAGGTTTTCACAGTCGCCAAGGCCGAAGTATTCAACGTTTTCAAAGTTTTCGGGCAATTCAAACATAAGGCCGAAGCGCTGAAGGTCATCTTCAACAAAGAATCTGCCGGGCTCGATTTCAGCCTTAATCTTAACAGAGCCGTTGCCCTTGATTACGTACTCGATTTCAGCCTCAAAAATCTTCTTCGTGCCCTTCATAAGGTAGAGCTCGGTTTCAACCTCAACCTCGTTGTATTCAAGGCTGTACTTGATTTCATCGAGCTTTACGGTGTACTTATCGTAGCCGTTGTTAATCCACTTTTTGCCCATATGGAGCTTATCATTATCCGTCATTGCACGGAAAATATTGGGGATGAGCGTTCTTCCGCTGACGGGAGCGGTATTGAACATCTGCTTGCCGCCGAACTCATAGCTTACGAAATCGCCCGTTTCCATACTGAAGCAGGCCTTACCGCCGTTGAACTTAACCTCAAGAACGTCGTCCTTTTCCTCAACGGAAATATCTGTACAGTTCTTGCGGATAAACTTGGTGTAAACCTCGTTGAGAGCAACCTGCTCGGTTGCAATTCTTTCGTCTCCGTCATAATAGTCGAAGTTGATGTGATATTCAAAATCGGGATTAATCTTGGGAAGCGCAAGCCTTACGACACGCTCCGCCTTGGGCGCAACATCGGGAACGAAGTCACCGCCCTTGATTTCAACGCCGTTTTTGAGAAGAGTCCACTTTACGGTGAGGTAATCTGAGCCTCTGAAGCGGTTTGTGTTAAGGAAGGCAAAGCTGTTGCCTCTTGTGTGTCTTACACGAAGCGGACGGTAGATATTAGCCATCTGCAAAGCACCCGTATGAGGTGTTCTGTCGGGATAGACAAGGCCGTCAACACAGAAGTTGCTGTCGTGCTTTCTTTCGCCGTGGTCGCCGCCGTAGGTGTACTTGTACGGGCCTTCCTCGTGGTATACTGCGTGGTCTGCCCATTCCCAGATACAGCCGCCCATAAGGTTGTCGTACTTATAGAATATCTGCCAGTAGTCTTCCATACCGCCGGGACCTACGCCCATAGCGTGTGCATACTCGCAAAGGAAGAAGGGCTTCTGACGGTAGAGCTTGCCTCTTGTGCCCTCGCCTACCTTGGTTACGTCATCCTGATGTGTATACATTTCGGAAATAACGTCGTAGCCGAGTCTGGGCGAACGGCAGGCACCTTCATAATGAACGGGAATTTCGGGACAAAGCTTGCGAAGAACGTCGTAGCAGGCATCGTGACACTTGATGCCGCCTGCCTCGTTACCGAGTGACCACATTGTTATACAGGCGTGGTTGCGGTCTCTGTTGTACATTCTGACACAGCGGTCTATATATCTTGGTGCCCACTTCATATCGCTGCTGATGAGGTTGATTCTGTTGTGGGGAGAACAGCCGCAGCCGTGGGTTTCAATATCCGCTTCGTCAACAACGTAGAAGCCATAGTAATCGGCAAGCATAAGCAGATGGGGGTCAGGCGGATAATGAGAGGTACGGATTGCGTTGACGTTGAGCTTTTTCATAAGAACAAGGTCTTTTTCAAGGTCCTCAACACTCATTACATAGCCCGTTACGGGGTGTGTGTCGTGGTGGTTGACACCCTTGAACTTGATTTTTTCGCCGTTGAAAAGGAAAACGTTCTTGTTGATTCTGACATTCTTGAAGCCGAGGTATGAACGGAGAGTTTCAACGGGATTACCGTCCTTCTTAAGAGTAATATATACTTCATAAAGCACGGGAATTTCGGCACTCCACTCCTCAACATCAAGGTCGTAGAAATTCATCGGGATATTGACGTCAGCCTCGTCTGTGAAAATAACTTCACCGTTTTTATCCTTTGCAAGGATTTCGACTGTATAGCCCTCTCTGTCGCCGATAACGCTTACCGTGGCATTGAGTGAATAGCCGCTTGCCTTCTTGGCTGTTCTGAGGTAGAAATCGTTGATATATGTTTTGGGGAACTCGCAGAGAAGAACGTCACGGAAAATGCCGTTTTCACGGAACATATCCTGACACTCAAGGAAGGTGCCGACGCTCCACTTGTGAAGAACGACAAGCATTTCGTTTTCGCCCTTTTTGACAAGGGAAGAAATGTCGAACTCTGCCGTGTTGTGTGAGCCTTCGCTGTAGCCTGCGTATTCGCCGTTGATATAAAGGTCGATACAAGGACAAACGCCGAGGAAATTGAGAAGATAAACCTTATCCGTATCGGTTACCTCGAAGGTCTTACGGTAAACACCGGCAGACATATCATCGGGCAATACGGGCGGTTTCGTTTCAATCTCATAAGGGCAGTTGAGATATACGGGCGGCTCGTAGCCCGTTCTCTGCCAGGTTGAAGGTACGTTGATTTTGTCAAACTCCGTTTTTTCGGTATCGAAGCTTACGGGAAGCTCTGACGCATGGGCATAGTACTTGAACTCCCACTCGCCAGAGAGCACTCTGACAAGGTCGCTCGAAAAACGTTCCTTGCGGAAATCGGTCTTTTCAAGCACGGCCTTATCGGTAAAGGGAATAAAGTATGCCCTGCCCTCACGCTTGTTGAGCTCATAAAAGCTGAAATCGCGGAAATTGGTCTTGTTGATAGTGTACTTCATACTGTCACCTCACACAAAAAATAAAGAGCGTTACCTCTTGTAACGCCCTTATTTTACCATATTTACCTGCTTAAATCAACATATATTACACCGAAATCAAACTTTTTTGATTATTTTAAGCAATTCCGAGCAGATTGAGTTGCCCGAAACACGGTTATTTTACGTTTTCTCTGTATTTCTTTCTGGCATAGCGGAAAACGATATACGCAACGCACACAGCCGCAAAGACAAGGATATAAACCAGATACCTCGTTCCCTCGGGAGTGAGAGCTGCCGCACCGTTGGCTGCGCCGAGCTCACCGTCCGCAAAGAAGAAATCGTAATTGCTTCCGCCTTCATCGGAATTAAAGTTTTTGACATCGTCCCAAAGCGAGCTCATAAGCTCAAGCGTTTCGGGAGAAAGATTGAGAAAGCTCTGTGTTTTATAGTTTTCGTCCTGGGGGTAGAGAATTTCGTCCTCGAAATAGGTATACTCCGGATTTGTGTAAACCGCCGTATGCGGGCTTGCGTAACAGATGTATTCTGCATTGGCAAGCGCTACCTCGGGCTCGAGAAGGAAATTGATATAAAGCTCTGCGGCGAGCTTGTTTTTGCTGCCCTTGAGGATACAGGCGGCATCAACAAAGTAATTTGTGCCTTCCTTGGGATAGACAAACTCAAGGTCGGGGTTATTATCCTTCATCGTGAGGAAATCGCCTGCGTAGTAAGCGCCGAAGGCAGCCTCACCCGTTTCCATTTTGAGGAAAATTTCATCATTGACGTAAACGGGAGAAATCTGCTTCTGCTCCTTAAGAAGCTCCGCAGCTATCTTCCACGACATTTCGGATTCGGTATTATAGTCCATACCAAGGAGATTCTGGGCAATTGCAAAAGCATCACGGGGATTGTTGAACATCAGAATCTGACCCTTGTACTGCTTATCCCACAGCGCAGACCAGCTGTCGGGAGTGCCGTCCACCATAGCGGAATTGTAAATCAGGCCGACCATACCGACCGTATACGGCACGGAATACTCGTTCTTGGGGTCAAAGCTGAGGTTACGGTATTTTTCGGGAATATATTTTTCAAAGTTGGGAATGTTTGAAAAATCAAGCTTTTCAAGCATATCCTCGTTTATCATACGCTGAATCATATAGTCGGACGGTATTACCACATCATAGGAAACACCGCCGCTTTTGAGCTTGGAATACATTACCTCGTTGTTGTCAAAGGTATCGTAAACAATGTTGATACCGTACTTTTCTTCAAAAGCCTTGTTTACATCGAGCGTATCGTCAGCACCGTCGGAAATATATTCGCCCCAGTTATATACGTAGAGCGTTGTGCCTCTGAGTGCGTTGATTTCACCCTGCTCTGCGGCAAAGGCGTAAAGCGCAGACGAAAAGCAAAGAAGCACGGCAAAAACAGCTGAAAGTATTCTTTTCAAAATATGCATCTCCTTTCGGTAGGATGATGGGATTATTTCTTTTTCTTCGTTTTCTCCTCACTCTTTGCCTGCGCAATATTATAGAGAATAAGAAGAACAAGAATGCTCACAAAGATGAGAGCGGAAAGAGCATACATATCGGGCTTGACTCGCTTCTTGGTCATTGAGAAAATGGCTATGGGAAGCGTCTGGAAGCCGGGGCCGCTTGTAAAATAGCTTATAATGAAATCATCAAGCGACAAAGTAAACGCCATAATCATACCCGTTAAAATACCGGGCATAATCGAGGGCAGAACAACCTTGAAAAACGCCGCAACAGGCTTACAGCCCAAATCCTGTGCCGCCTCGGCAAGGTTGCGGTCGGTCTGCCTGAGCTTGGGCAGAACGTTGAGAATTACGTAAGGCAGGCTGAAGGTAACGTGAGCAATAAGCAGAGTACCGAAGCCGAGCACGGAATCCGTTTTAATAAGCCTGCCGACAAATACGAACAGCAGCATCATCGAAATACCCGTAACGATTTCGGGATTCATCATAGGTATGTTCGTGACAGCCATAACACCCGAACGGGCAGGGCCCTTTTTGAAGCGGTCTATGCCGACTGCCGCCGCCGTGCCGAGCACGGTTGCCGTAAGAGAAGATGCAACGGCGAGAATGACCGTATTGTAAAGAGCCTTGAGCGTAGCTTCGTCTTCAAGTATCGCCTTGTACCACTCAAGTGAAAAGCCCGAAAAAACGCTCGTACTGCTTGTTGAGTTGAACGAAAACAGAATAAGCACGAAAATCGGAGCATAGAGAAAGAGGAAGACGAGAGCAATATAAATTCTTGAAGCTGTTTTCATATCGCCATCTCCTCGTCACCCGTAAAGCGGTTCATAACCGCCATACAGATAAGAATGAGAATCATCAGCACGAAGGAAATTGCCGCGCCGAGATTATAGTTATATGACTGCTGGAACTGTCTTTCGATAACGTCGCCGATAAGGTCAAACGAACCGCCGCCGAGCTTCTGTGAAATATAGAAGGTACTCACAGACGGGACAAAGACCATTGTAATGCCCGAAACAACGCCGGGCATACTCATCGGGATAATACAGCGGCGCACGCAGGTAAGGCGGTTGCCGCCCAAATCCTGACAGGCCTCAATCATACTGTGGTCAAGCTTTGCCATAACGGAATAAATCGGTGTAATCATAAAGGGCAGAAAATTGTAAACCATACCGAGAATAACCGCACCCTGCGTATTAATCATATGCACGGGGTCGATGCCGATTTTCATAAGGAATGAATTTATTATACCCGTATCCTGCAAAAGCGCCATCCACGAATAGGTGCGGATAAGAAAGCTCATCCACATAGGAAGCATAACAAGAAGCACGAGTGTGCGCTGTACCTTTTCGGTTTTCTGCGAAATGAAATAGGCAAGCGGAAAAGCAATAATCAGGCAGATTATTGTTGCAACTATACCGAACCAAATTGAACGCAGAAACGTGGTTGTGTATTTGCTCAGCTCCGAAATGTTTTCAAGGGTAAAAGCACCGCTCGAATCGGTAAACGCATAGTAGGCAACGAAAATCAGCGGAGCAATTACAAAAATTGCTGACCAGACGATATAGGGCGAGGCAACAAGCTTGGCTTTGAGTGAACGGCTGCTCATTCCTCCTCCACCTCCTCGGGGTCGGAAAGCTCGTCAAACTCCTCGCTGAAGGAGCTGTAGTCGCCGTAAAGGCCGGAATAGGCGGATTTTTTCATAATGTGAATTGCATCGGGCTCGATGAACAGACCAATTTTTGCGCCCTCGGGCTGATAGTCGGTAGTCTGAATCATCCACTTGAAGCCGCCGATATCAACGATAATTTCAAAATGAACGCCCTTGAAGGTAACGGATGTAACGACACCGCAGAGCATACCCTTTTCGGGCTCTACAACGTCAACGTCCTCGGGACGCACAACAACGTCAACCGCCTCATTTTTGCCGAAGCCCTTGTCGAGACACTCGAAACGGTGGCCCGAAAACTCGGCAAGGCAATCGTCAATCATAACGCCGTCGAGAATGTTACTCTCGCCGATGAAATCTGCAACGAAAGCATTTTTCGGCTCGTTATAAATATCGAGAGGCGTACCTATCTGCTGAATTACGCCGTTATCCATAACGACAACAGTATCAGACATCGAAAGAGCCTCTTCCTGGTCGTGCGTAACGTAAATAAACGTAATTCCAAGGCGCTGCTGAATTTTCTTAAGCTCAACCTGCATATCCTTACGTAGCTTAAGGTCAAGAGCACCCAGAGGCTCATCGAGAAGGAGCACCTTGGGCTTGACGGCAAGAGCACGTGCAATTGCCACACGCTGCTGCTGACCGCCCGAAAGCGACTGGATATTACGCTTCTCAAAGCCCTTGAGGTTTACAAGGGCAAGCATATCCGTAACGGTCTGCTTAATCTCCTTGTTGCTGACCTTTCTCAGCCGCAGACCGAAGGCAATATTCTCATAAACGTTAAGGTGAGGAAAAAGCGCATAACGCTGAAAAACGGTGTTAACCTGCCTTTTATGAGGAGGTACACCATTAATTCGTTTATTATAGAAAATGACATCTCCGCCATCCGGCTCAATAAAGCCAGCGATTACACGCAGGGTAGTCGTTTTACCGCAGCCCGAAGGACCGAGGAAGGTA
Organism: Clostridia bacterium; assembly: GCA_017521365.1. Classification (GTDB taxonomy): domain Bacteria; phylum Bacillota; class Clostridia; order Oscillospirales; family Acutalibacteraceae; genus UBA8612. Next base: position 36,051 of record JAFXCT010000039.1, on the reverse strand, counting down.
ATAAATTCCTTGTCACGGATGTAGAGATTCAAGTCTTTAAGTATTGGTTCTCCGTCGTAAGAAACGGATATATTTTTCAGATCAATGATAATGTTGTTTTCCAATTATGCAGCCCCTCTCTGAAAAATCCTTATTTTATTAAGTTTATTTAATATAGAAATTAACATAAATATAGAGCGAAAAACGGCAAATGTCAACAATTTTTTAAAATTTTTTCGCAAATTCCCAACACAAATCCAAGGCGATTTTTGAAATGCTCCGTTTTTCTCGCGTTTGCTCGTTTTTGCTCCCGTTTGCTCGTTTTTTGTGTCTGAGATAAAATTTTTTATTTTATTATCTCGTTGATAATTTCATCTACCGTTTTACTGTCAGTATTGATTTTGACAGTGTTGAGTGAGCTGTACATTTTTAGTCTTTCCAAGCTTCGTTCGACAACATCCATTTCTCTTATGCCGTGGGCAATATCCTTTTCGAGTCTTTTGCGTAATGTATTTTCGTTGCAGACCAATGAAATACATTTCACATTAACATTATCCGTTTTAAGATTTGCGAGTATCGAATCAATAATATACTGCTCGTGCATAACCCAACAGAAAATGATGTTTTCATAGGCTGAGCAACGGATAAAATTATTAAGAAGATAACAGATATTGTCCGTTACCATTTCCTTTGTTTCTTCCGTTACCTGAAAGGGTGAAGCGTCCCAGCACCAGTCGCCGTCGAGAAACACGCTGTTGTTCAGCTTCTTTTTAAGCTGTTGGCAGACGGTTGTTTTCCCAACACCCATAGCACCGCCGATAATGTATAAATTTTTCATATTATTTCTCCATAAAATACGCCTGTCCGTCCTCAACATAACCGCATTTTTCGTACAAGCCTTTTGCAGTCGGGTTATTGACGTTTACGTAAAGCCTTATACCGGTTGCATTGTATTTCTCTTTAAGCTCGTCTGCCTTTTTCATAAGGGTTTTTGCAAGACCCTTGCCCCGGTAATCGGGCTGCACCCACAGCTCATCCACAAAAATATGACCGTGACCGCCCCATATACCGATTTTCGGAATATAGGTCAGCGATATCCAACCGACGAATCGGTTTTCAACCTCAACGGCATATACATAAAAATCCTTGTTTTCAAGCTCGTTCTTAACCGCATCGGACACAGATGTGTAAGTCGGCGTGCGTTCAACGGAATTGACACGCCAATACACAATATCCTCAAAACGGTTATAATTTTCTGTAGTAATTCTTTCAATACTGTAATGCATTTTTAATTCCTTTTTAATTTTTTTAGATACTCTTTCTGCTCCGTTGTTATTCTATAGCTTTCAACGGCTTTCTGAATTGTTTTATTGTGTGTCCATTTATCAAGGGTATTGTTTTCGATAAAGGGAAGGGCTGCTTCGTACTGCTTGGCGAGTGCCGTTGCAAAAAACCACGCAAGCATCATATTGACGTAATATTCCTCGCTTTTTACACTTGTGGCAAGGGTAAGATATTCGGGGCGGAACGCACCGTCAAGATAGTAGCACATCAGCATTTCCAGACCGAAGCGCACGGTATATACGTGGTCTGAATTTATCCAAATCTTTATTTGCTCAAGCAGCTCGGGCAGGTGCTTTTTAAACACCTTCGGACGCAGAGAATCGCAGGTTGCCCAATTATCGACAAAGGGAAGAAAGGCATTCACAGCCTTCATACACTCGCCGTAACCCCCTATCCGCTCAATCAAAAATGCGTGAAGGTTGTTTTCCTCGTAACAGGCGTGCGGTAAGGACTGTATAAATGCCTTTGCTTCATCGGATGAAAGCTCTTTTGCGAAATTTCGCAGCACGGGAATTCTGATTCCGATTATCCTGTTTTCGTCAACCGTGGGCATAAGCCTTGAATGAAATGCCTTATATTCGGTGTCCTGCATTGAAAGCAGCTTTTCGGTTACGTTCATTTGCGTTTGTTACCCTTTTCACCCATAATATCGGAGATATAGACCATATCGGAAGTAAAATTCCAGTTGTCGTTTTCGTTGATTTCGATAAGCCTGCCGCCTCTTATCCAGTCACGCTGATAGCCGTCGTATGTAAGGCCGCCGTCATAGGCAAATTTAATGCCGCAATAAGTGCCGTGGAAATCGTTTATATGGTCGTGTCCTGCAAAGATAGCCTTGATATCGCCCCTTTGCAGGCAGGCGGCAAACAGGCCGAAATTGATTTCGCCCGAAGCCACGTTTTCGCACTTGCTGCCGTAGCACTTACAGTCGTGATAATTCTGCGAAACAAGATAAAACTCGGGTATTGCTATATGCATATACATCATACCCGGTATTTTTTCGCCGTTTTCCTTTTCCAGCCGCATCGACTCAAAATAATACCACGCCGCCTGGTCAAAATGAACGCCGTCATAATCCGTGCCGTCGTGCAGGTGGTTGTGGAGAACGATTTTCATATCCTCGGGCAGACCGTATTCAAGCCTGAAGCCTCGGAGATTGTCGTGAGAATCAAAGCCCCAGACAGCGAATTTGATTTTGTCGCTGTCGCTTGCAAAAACGGGAAGGCAGTAATTACACACACCGCTGATTTCCTCGGGTCCCGCCTCGGAAAGACAAAGCGGATAGGACTCGTAAATCTCCTGCTGTTTTTCTCTTGACAGCCCGTAATTATCGTCGTGATTGCCGAAAACGTGTGCCCACGGGATATTACGCTTGTTCATCGGCTCGGTAATAATATCGAGATACTCCCGCAAATCCTGCTCGGTTTCAACGTGCACGGGGCCGCAGCCTGCAGTATCGCCGCCAAGCAGAACAAGGTCGGGCTCATATTTTGCCATAACGGCTTCAATCGCTTCGGGCAGCTGGTCGCTGACACCCTTGCCGCCGTGAAGGTCTGACATTAAAAATATTCTGAACGGCTTGTCTTTTATAAATCGGAGCTGCTTTTTCATTGCTTTCGTTCCCCTTTCGGATTTGCGTTATATCTTCATAATATCAATTAATGAACAAAGGTCAATACGGTACAGAGAAATTTTACTTAAAATTTAAAAAGCTGCTTTGCCCACTCAAGCAAAACAGCTTTTACGTTTATTCCTCTATCGGCTCCCAGCCATCCACAACGACGTCCTCTTCCTCGTCAAGGTGAGTAACTATACGGTATTTTCTGCCGTCGCTGCCTTCAGCCGTGCCGTCCTCGTAGCAGTTTACGGTGACACCGTTTTCAAGGGTTGCGGTGTGGGTATAGCCGAGAATTTTATGAGATAACTCGTAGAACATAATTATTTTTCATTTCCCTTCTTGCGGTCGTGAATAATCATACCCACAACGGTAAAGCCGAGCAGAACAATATGCGAAACGAATGCGCCGTAGGACTTGGAAATCAGGTCGTATATGCACCAGAGAATACTGTTGACAATAACCCAGAAGCGGTACTTTGCGCCGCTTTTCTGGCCGATACACATAACAAACGAGAGCGAAGCGACAATCGCAAGTACGGTCAGCCCGTTGAAGCCGCCAAAAACGAGATTGACCGCAACAAAGCCGAGCGCATAAAGCGCAACGAGCCATTTGGGAAGCGGCTTGCCCTTTGAATCGAAAAAGTAGTTGATTATTGCCTGCAGACCGCCGAGGTAGCAGGAAGCCGCACCGTTGATTCCGCTGCCCGCAAGCAGATAGCTCGTGGCAAAAAGAACGTTGCTGCAAAAAACAAAGAAAAGTATCAGCTTCATCTTGCGGCCCTTGATGAGTGAAGCCGCAATCATTGAAACAAGGCCGAGTGTGCTGAGAACAAAAGATAACGTTTGCATAATTACATATCCTCAATAAAAATTTTTACCGGAAGATTGTAGCACAGTTTTTGCCAAAAAGCAACGGAAAGCAAAAATATTGACAATTTTGAAATATGAGCGTATAATCATAAAAAAATTATTTGAAAGGCAGGCGGACAAAATGACAACGTATTATATGTATTATTCAGAACCGTATATTGAATCAGACGTTGTTTTGCCCGCAATATAAGTTTATATTGTTATACCTGAACTCCTCTGATTTTTGTATCGGAGGAGTTTTTTATTTGGAGTGATAAATATGATTTCATTACGATTAACCGTACCAGAAGACGTTGATAATCTGACGGATATTCAGCAAAAAGCCTTTCAGCCGCTTTATGAAAAGTATCACGATAAGCAAACACAAAAATAATTGTCATTCTGAACGCAGTGAAGAATCTTAAAACACAAAAAGAAAGATTCTTCGGCTACGCCTCAGAATGACATATAGTAAGGTTTGTTTAAATTTGCAAAACGGCATATTACTTTTAGCACGGGCAATTCGTGAATTGCCCCTACAAAGACGAGAAGGGATTTAAACCGTGATTAAAGCAACACATACTATTGAAAACATATCAATAACAAATGCCCCCTCAATATCCGCAATATACTTTGCGCTGTTACAGTCCGGGTATGATTATTACTCACTCGGAAGAACACAGAAGCAAATTGAATCCGTTAAATCTTTTTGCAACCCCGAATTATCTTCCGTTTTCTTTTCCCAAGCCAAGCAAAACACCTGTGAAACATATTCTTACTGGCCGAGAGCAGCTCTGATGGAGTCAGCAGTTTTTTATATCAATACCGATACGGCTCGTTTTTCGAATTTTGCAGAATACAAAAATTTTGTTATGTCGGCAAGCAATTTGAAAGATACTCAAAGAGATGAAAATTTTTGGTCTTGGATTGCCGACTTTCCTGCCGAATTAAACAGAGTTATTAACAGCGAACCGTTTAAAAAATATTTAGAATGGGAAAACGGTTGGATAGAACAGCAGAACAAAGCAAACACAGATACCTTGACAGCTTTACAGCAAACAATTGAAATATGCACAGACAAATACAATACTGACATCAACACCATTAAAATAGTTTTATCACCGATAAAATGTGCATATTCAAGCGATTATCACGTTACAGATAAACAATTGATTATCTGTTCGGGTACATTTAATTCAGACTCCGTAATACACGAGTTTTTGCATCATATAATTCATCCGTATATAATCAAAACACAAAGCCGTATTCTCGCAAGCAAAAAGCATTTTGACGGTATAGACAATTCGTATTATCTTGATAATGATAGCGGTAAGCTCAACGCATTTGAGGAGTATTCAGTAAGAGCCTTGACGAAACAAGCTTTAAAGAAGGCACTGCCTGATGATTTGGAAAAATACATTTTATCTCTTTCAGATAATTAAAATCTGTGATAAGCCTGCCGAACGTTCAAGGAAACGGTCTCGACCGTTCCGACAGGTTTTATCTGACTTTTCGGAAGGGTCAAGACCCTTCCCTACAGTTCTGTCGTGCAGTGATATAAATATATTTTTTTAATTGTTATACTGCCCCTACCAAGACAAACAACATTGCCAATTTAAGGTTTCATTAAAATTCAGACTTCTTTCGTAGGGGCACATAATATGTGCCCGCGAAGCCGGAAGAAGCCTGTCGGGCGGATAATATCCGCCCCTACACGGATATCATTTAAGTTATATCTCTTAAGTTAACGACATTACAACAAGGATGGGATTAAGCCGTGGTTACATTAGCAGAATATCTTAACAACCCTTGCGGTACTCTTTCAATTCCGTATTGGAAGGCTAAAAATATAACAATACCGCCCGATATGAAAATTTTGCACGACAGAGATTTTTCGTCCTACATATTATCAAAATACACCGATGAAAAATATTTTCGTTTGTATCACAACCTTAAAGTGATACCCGAAATCGCAACCGATGCTTTTGAAATCACAACTGCAACGCAAAAAGATATAAAAACAATCGTGCAGATAATCAACGATTCATACACGTATATTTCGGTAAGTGCGGAACTTATCGAAAGTTATACCAAAACACCTGTTTATAATAAGGATTTATGGGTAATGGTTAAAGAAAAAACAACCGGCAACTTTGTCGGTTGCGGTTTGGCTGACTATGATGCAGAAGCAAAAGAGCTTATACTCGAGTGGATACAAGTGTTACCTGAATACCGTGGCAAGAAAATCGGACAGTTGATAGTAACCGAACTATTATGCAGAATGAAAGATATTGCAGATTTTGCAACTGTTTCGGGCAAAATTGATAATGAAACAAACCCCGAAGCACTATACAGAAAATGCGGATTTTTCGGTGATGATGTGTGGCATATTCTGCATAAAAACAAATAAAAGGAGCTTCAATTATGAACCCTTGGAAATCACAGAATTTCAAAAGAATATATGATAACCAAAACATCAGGACGGGAATTGCATTGCGTTTTGAAAAAGGAGTTCACAGCGATATCAAATTGCTGTTTACAGACTTTACAAAATGGTTAAGGAAGAATTACTGTTTTCCTATCCGTGTTGTAGTTTATGTCAAGGAAAGCGAAACAATTAAGTTGATGAACGGAAATACGGCTTGGGGTTCATTCAGGTATTTTGATACATTTGATGAGCCATATATCAGAATCCCGACAGGAGATTATTTGAAGCAAGCCGAAATTGAAGGCAAAGAAAACGCCGCATATACCGTACTTTCCTCTTTCGTTCACGAGCTGACACATTATTTTCAATGGGTAAATCAGCTTGAACAAACAGACGAAAGCTCCGAACGGCAGGCGAACTATTACCGTAACAGAATCATTGATTTGTATTTGAACGAAAAAGAGAATACGACCAAAAAACACAAAGCAATATTCTTTGACCGTGACGGAACGCTGACATATTTTACGGCAGAAAAAGAAGCGTGGAGAGATACACAAATCAGCAGTTGGAGCGGTAAGCCGTTTGAACTTGATTACAACAAAATGATGTCAGTTTTTCACCTTGCAAGCGAAGGCAGAAAGCCTTGGTACAAAACACTGGATGATGAGCGTGAGTTTTTCAGAAGATACTATTATCACCTATTGGTCGGTGAGGATGTAACGGAAAACGTTGAAGAAAAAGCTGATTGCCTTTTGAATGAGCTTTGGTGCAACGGTGACAGAGCTTTGTTTCCCGAAACGGTTGAGGTGCTTGAGTATTTCAAAAGCCGTGGCTACAAAATGAGCGTTATCAGCGACACTTCTCCTTCGCTTGAATTTACATTACAGCAGCTTGGCATTGCAAAATATTTCACGTCGTTTACTGCAAGCTCTTTAGTCGGCGCAGGCAAGCCGAGTCCGATTATTTTCAATGAGGCACTCGAAGCACAAGGAGTAACTGCCACAGAAAGCATATTTGTTGACGATTGCAAAGAAGAAGCAGACGGCGCAAGAGAACAAGGCTTTACAGCTTTTTATCTTGACCGTAGCGGTGAAAATAGCGACGAATGGACGATACATAATCTGAAAGATTTGATTCGGTTATATTAAAATAACAATCCTCCGTCAGGGTTTATGCCGTGCCACCTATTTTGAAAAGCAATATCATCACCTTTAGAGATATAACTCAAAGGTTATCCGTGTAGGGGCGGATATTATCCGCCCGATAAGCTGCTTCCAGCTTCACGGGCACATATTATGTGCCCCTACAAAAGAAATCTGAATTCTAACGAAACCTTAAATTACTTTAAAAAAAAGCAACCTGCAAATTCAGCATTGCTTTAAACTGAAAGGACTTTCAAAATGATTGACTATACTAAAATAAATTCTGAAACGTGGGATTTGTGGGCAGAAGACGGTTGCCAATACACCTTGCCCATAAGCCACGAAGAATACGAGAGAATTACTGCCGATAATTATTCGGTTATTCTTACACCTTGCATTTCAGTTCCTCACGAATGGTTTGGTGATTTGAAAGGTAAAAGAGTGTTGGGACTTGCAAGCGGTGGCGGTCAGCAGATGCCCGTACTTGCAAAGCTCGGTGCAGAGTGTACCGTGTTTGATTATTCCGACAGACAGCTTGAAGCAGAGAGAACGGTATCCGAAAGAGAAGGATACAGCATCACTATCATCAAAGGTGATATGTCAAAAACGCTTCCTTTTGAAGATGAAAGTTTTGATTTGATTTTTCATCCCGTTTCAAACAACTATGTTGAAGATGTTTATCACGTCTGGAATGAGTGTTACCGTGTACTTAAAAAGGGCGGCAGATTGCTTTCGGGGCTTGATAACGGCATAGACTATTTGTTTGAAGAAAATGACCCGCTGAAAGTTGTTAACCCCTTGCCGTTCAATCCACTCAAAATGCCGAAAGAACGGCTTGAGAAAATGATTGCAAACGGTGATGGCGTACAGTTCAGCCACACTCTTGATGAACAAATCGGCGGTCAGCTCAAAGCAGGATTTACACTCAAAGCATTATACGAAGACCGTGACGGAGAAGGCGGAAACATAATCGGCAAATATTATCCGCAGTATATTGCTACATTTGCTATTAAATAATTATGGGGTTTTAACAATGACAAAAGTTTATTTCGTTAGACACGCTGAACCGAATTATAATAACCGTGATGATATGTCAAGAGAACTTTCTACCAAAGGAATGGTTGACAGAGAACTTGTTACGCAGTTTTTGTCGGAGAAAAATATTGAAGTGGTTTTATCAAGCCCATATAAAAGAGCTGTAGATACGGTCGCTCACTTTGCCGACAGTAAAGGTTTAAGTATAGAAATCATTGATGATTTCAGAGAACGCAAAGTGGATAGTATCTGGATTGAGGATTTTACGGCTTTCAGCAAAGCTCAATGGGCTGACTTTGACTATAAACTGTCTGACGGTGAAAGTTTAAATGAAGTTCAAAGCAGGAATATTTCCGCATTAAATAGCGTTCTTGAAAAATACAAAGGCAAAAACATTGTAATCGGCAGTCACGGCACTGCTTTGAGTACAATCATTAACTATTATGATAAATCATTTGAATATGAAGATTTTGAAAGAATCCGTACGGTTATGCCTTGGATTGTTGAATTCGCTTTTCAAAACGACAAATGTATTTCAATAAAATATTAGGAGCTAAGTATATGCTGCAACACCCGTTTCCACCTTTATATGATGAAAATTCAAAAGTGCTTATCCTCGGCAGCTTTCCGTCGGTAAAATCCCGTGAGGAGATGTTTTTCTACGGACACCCGCAAAACAGATTCTGGAAAGTTATTGCCACCGTATGTAACACCGACACACCCGTGACCGTTGAAGAAAAGAAAAAGCTGCTGCACGAAAATCACATTGCGCTGTGGGACGTTATTTCCTCGTGCGACGTTACGGGCAGCTCCGACAGCAGCATAAAAAACGTAAAAGCTAACGACCTGACGGTAATTCTTGAAAGCGCTGACATTAAGCAGATTTTCGTCAACGGCAAAACAGCAGAAAAGTATTACAACAAATATATCCGTGACACTATAGGCAGAGAGGCTGTCTGCCTTCCCTCAACCTCCCCAGCCAACGCAGGGTGGAAATTAGAAAGGCTTATTGAGGCGTGGAGAGTTATATTAATTATACCATAATTAAATTTCTATTTTTGTTATTTATTAATATGTTTGGATAATATGTACTCTCCATCCTTATTTTGTGATGAATTTCCATTATGAAAATCGTATCCAAGCTTTCTGTAAAAATCGAGACCATAAACCGAGGCCGGTATTAGTACTTCTTCAGCACCAATTTCTTCAGCATATTCATCAATTTTTTGTATAAGAGCTTTACCAATACCTTGCTTCTGATGTTCAAGATGAGTAAATACAGTAAGTATTATATATTTATTTTCCGGATTTTCTACCTGAACTCCATACATACCATTTACTCTATCTAAACTTGCTGTAGCTAACACTTTACCTTCATCAATTGCAACAAAACACTTGATTCGTTTAGGAAAATTCTTTTTTATCTCTTCTTCAGTAAAATGTCTGGCTATTCTGTCAACTACTTCTTTTCCATGATCTTTTATTGTAATAGTATATAAATTACTTAAAATAATTTCTGACATTTCTTTTGCATATTTTTCTTCATACTCTTTTATTTCCATAAATGTTACCTCAATTAACTTATTCCATTAAGTTATACCATACCTATGTCAAAAAATCCACTATTAAATCATCACCTAACAAGGTTGGCTCAACAGTCTAATTTTTGCAGTACCACGCTTGGCACTGCTTGTTTGTCAAGTCAACGTTAGCTCAATCCCACGCCCTAAAAACAGTCCACAGGACTGTTTTCTTTACGGGCTTTCGAATCCCTTGCCTATACAAAAAATAACAGAGATACCATTTGGTATCTCTGTTATTTATGGCGGAGAGCAAGGGATTCGAACCCTCGAAGCCGTTTTAGCGACTTACACGATTTCCAATCGTGCTCCTTCGACCAGCTCGGACAACTCTCCATAAGTCAACAGTCGATATTCTACACTATATTTTCAAAAAAATCAAGACTTATTTTAAATTTTTTAAAAATTCTTTTCACATATCTGAAAGCCCTTGGGAACTATTATACTCCCAAGGGCTTTGATAATTGGAATCAATCAAGTTCTATTTCTTCCGTCAGGCGGATATCACGGGAAGATGAGGCGGCGGAAATTTTAAACGTGCCGGGCTCAACTACCCATTCATACGCCTGATTCATAAGGAGGAAGGCTTTATAATCAAGGTTAAATTCAAGGGTCTCTGCTTCGCCCGGTTCAAGGGTGACGCGTTTGAAATCCTTGAGCAGAAGCAGCGGAGTTACAACGGAGCTTTCGCAGTCCTCAACATAAATCTGCACAACCTCGTCGCCTGCCGTTTTGCCCGTATTTTTAACGGTTACGCTTACCTTAACGTCGGTTTTGCCTGTTCTTTCAAGCTTCAAATCGGAATACTCAAAGGTTGTATAGCTCAGACCGAAGCCAAAAGGATAAAGCGCATCTCCCCTGCCCTCATAATACTCGTTGCTTGCACCGGGCAGCATTGAGTAGTAGCAGGGAATCATTGTAGAACGCCTCGGAAGCGAGAACGGCAGCTTACCGCCGGGGTTGACCTTACCGGTGAGGACATCACAGATAGCCTGCGGACCGCATTCACCGCCAAACCAGCAGGAAAGAACGGCGTTTGAAATATCGCTTTCTTCCTTGATTGCGAGAGGTTTGCCGTGAATCATAACAAAGACCATGGGCTTGCCCGTTTCTGAAAGCAGCTTCATAAGCTCGCTCTGTCTGCCGCACAGGGTCAGCTCACAACGGTCTCTGCCCTCGCCGCTTGAAATAGTATCGTCACCGCCGCAGAAGATAATTAAATCTGCCTGCTTTGCAATATTTACTGCTTCGTCAATGTTTTCGTTCTGTTTCTCTACTTTTATACCCTGCAGATGGTGCTGGTCGCCGAGAGCAAACCGAAAATCGCCGTCGCTGATGCCGCAGCCGTCGCACTGCATAATTTCGGCTTCGGGAAACTCTTCTTTGAGTATATCGTAAATAGTCTTGAGCTTTCTGCCGACGATCTTTGCAGAATAACCGCCCAGACGTACTTTGTCGGACGACGGGCCTATGAGAGCAATTTTCTTGTAATTATCCTTTTGCAACGGGAGAATTCCGTCGTTTTTGAGCATAATGACAGACTTTTGAGCAATTTCAAGCGCCTTGTCAAGGTGAGCCTTGCAGTTGATTATGTTCTTATACTCGTTTTCATCGGTATAGGGATTTTCAAAAAGACCGAGCTCAAACTTGATTTTAAGCACACGGCGGCAGGATTCATTGATATTCTCAACATCCAGCTTACCCTCATTTACTAATTCTTCAAGGCTGTCAACCCAGAGCTTATTCGGGTATTCATCGCCGCCCTGACAGTCCAGACCGTTTTTCTTTGAAAGGTAGATAGCCTCCTTTTCGTTCTTCGCCATTTTGTGCAGGTAGTGCACACGGCGAAGTCCGCCCCAGTCCGAACGGCAGATGCCCTTAAGCCCTAAACGTTCTTTGAGCACGGTTTTCAGGTAGTGGCTTGAGGTCATCATAAGGTCGCCGTCGATTGAGTTATAGCTTGCCATAACGTCGTAGGCACCGCCCTCTTTGATACCCGCTTCAAATACGGGCAGATAACAGCTTTCTATTTCTCTGATACCTGCTCTTGCCGTTGCGCAGTTGACACCGCCCTCGGGAATACCGTGGATACAGTAGTGCTTCGGCTCGGAAACAACGGAGTCCTTTGCGGAAATATCGCCGTTCTGGTGGCCTCTTACTATGCTTGCCGCCATTCTGCTTGACAGGCAGGTATCCTCGCCGAAGGTTTCCTCCGTTCTGCCCCAACGGGGGTCACGGGCAACGTCGAGATTTGGTGCAAGCACCTCATAAATGCCAAGCGAGCGTGTTTCCTTTGCGATTACTCTGCCCGCTTCGTAGGCATACTTCGGCTCAAAGGTTGCCGCCCAGGCTGTGGGAATCGGCAGAACGGTTGCCCTTGTACCGGCTATACCGTGAAGCGCCTCGCCCGTAAAAATTACAGGAATACCCAGACGTGAATTTTCTATAAAGAACTTCTGCAGCTTATTCATTACCGCAGGTACGGAATAATTATCATGAAGATAGCCAAGGCCGTCGGGAAAATCCTCACGCAGCTTATCCCAATAATAATCCGTCGTTTCGGTAACAGAGCAGTTGTCATTGGGGTCGGGCTCGGTACAGTATTTACTGCCGAATTTCATATCAAGCTGGGCAATTTTTTCACGCAGAGTCATACGTGAAAGCAAATCCTCCGCACGCTCTTCAACAGATAAAGCAGGTTTTTTGTTTTTCATCGTTTCAGACACATCAAATGCCTCCGTAGTTTAATTTGCAAATTTCAAAACCATTATATATGCGTTTTAAAAATTATTCAAGTATTATATATACAATTATCAAACTATAATTGCACTGCCCTAATTATAAAAAGCCCATCTTCGTTTGATAATAAATTACAATATCTGCGTTATTGTTCCTATTGTCATTGTTAATCTCCTCTTCACAAAAGCAATATTTTTAGTTTAATATATTCGTCCCAACTATTTGTAGATTTCGTATTGTAGTAAGTATAAAAACAAAACCCGCTGAAAACAACGGGTTTTTAAGTTCTTTATTACCAATCACTTTTTGCTTACACTATTTCTAAATATACTAACTAAATGCTTTTTCTTTCGCTTTGAAAAAGCATTTAAAACTTCTGCAAACAACCATATAAACAAACAAGCTAAACTACATATAATACCAAGATTCAACCCTTGTGTATGATATGTTGCTGATATCTCATTTGCTCCTGCATTGCAACATATTCCTAAGAGACCGTAATTTACCTCTAGAATATTTGCCGGTACACCATTAACTGTAATCTCCCATCCTGTATCATATGGAATACTGAAAAAAACAATATTTTCTTCATCAAGATAAATATCTGCAGAAAATCCAGATGATGTACCGACAAAACTATTACTCGTCGATTTTTTTCGACTTGAAACCGTACTGTCAAAATCATCATTAAAATCTGTTGCTTCTTTAAGATATTTACTTACCGTTTTTACATCAGAATCCTTAACAACCAGTGTTTGTAACATCGCTTTTGCTCGTTCTTTAGGTAGCATATCTTTTAGTTTCATTTCGGTGCAATAAGTATCATATACAAAACCCATCGGGATATAGTTATCGTTCTCATAAACTTTCACTTCGTTTTCAGTTCGCAGATAACTAAAGCCCTTCGGAACAACACCTTCTCCATCGTAGTCATAGTAATACTTAACGGACAACAAAGCATCAGTATATTCAGCCCCTTCTACTGGATTAATTAAAACTGTATCCGCTAAACTATCACCAATTCCAGCAGAGTATGCAAACCGTGAACTACCAGGATTCTGCAAACTGTTGTAATAATTAACGGAAGGCCTATTCTTAAACAAACTATAATTGGCAATTTGCTCGGGATAATCTATGCGATATTCAAAAAAGTTTTCTTCTTTCTCTACACCTTCAGTTAATGATTTTTCCAGATAATACGAATTAGTGTACCCTCTATTATGTAATCCATAATTAATTTCATTATAAATGCCAAAATTAAATAAACACGCTACAGAAACAATGATTAAAATCATTTTACCCTGAGGCTTTTTAAAAGCAGCAACACACCAAACAGCAATATAATTAAATGCTGTAAGTATCAACATAATTATGATAGGAGAGTATCCCATAAAATACCATGTAACGCAAACACTTGCAAAACGATTTACGGCGTAAATTCCATTTTTGTACAAGAAATATGTTACCGTAGGAACAAGCAACAGCAAAAAAGTAAACGATGTAATTCCTGCCAAAAGTTTCTTGTTTATTGAATCTTTTGTTGCAGAGATTTCTTCCAACGAAAGGGCAGTTATAAGGGAAAATATCAGTGCCATACCATAAAGCCATCTGGTATATGCTGTAGAAGAAAAAAGGTTAAAAGCCGCATTTAAAAAAGGAACAAAATAACAAATTAGAAGAAAAATACATGTTTTCTTCAACCAATCTTTTTTATTAATAAGCCATTGCAACACACATACAAAACCGAATACGGGAAGATACACACCTGTAGAGGACCATATACCACTGTCGAAAAAAGCGCGATACCGACTACTCTCAATAGGAGCAACCAATGTTCGTATGCGTTCTAAAATTTCCTGTGTAAAATACATTAGTTGGTTGCTATTGCCTATGGAAGCAGTCGCTTTCCCTGAACCTAAAATAGCATAAAAAGATGGAATTAGCGAAAATCCAGCCAATCCCGTTCCGATAATACTGTACAGAATAATTCGCTTTAATATTATCCAATTATTTTTCCATAACGAAATTTTATATAGATTTAATCGAAAAACAACATATATAACAACTAATAACACAGTCGAAACAAAAAAGTAAAAATTAATTGCAGCATTCAGCAACAACGAGAACACATATATATAGTTTTTCCGTTCCTCAATAAGAATTTCCAAACCATACAAAACAAGTGGAAAAACAGCAACAACATCTAAAAAGAAGTAGAAATTAGTGTTCACAAGTGTAAATCCTGAAAATGCATATAATAAACCACCAATTAAAGCATATATATCACTATTGCAAAAACGTCGAACAAACAACATCGCCGTAACGACACAAACTGAAAGCTTAAGCGTTGTTGCAAACATTGTTCCGTAAAGAATATAATCATCTGGAAAAAGAGCAACTATCCACGCAAACGGATTAAACACCGTATAATAAGAATACGCACCGATAAAACTATCACCAAGAAAAGAATTCCAGCTCCAAGATAAATCTCCCGACAAAACCATCCTTTTGAACTCCTTGATGAATGGTACATATTGAAGAAAATAATCACCAAAATCCATTAACTGACCATTATGTCTTACCAATATTGGCAAAAACGCCATCAATCCAATAACGCTTCCCATACATGCACCAATACACAGGGTTCGCACTCTTAATTTAGATTTATATTGATTAAAATTTATACAATCATTCTTCATAACTCTCTCCGAAATATAAACAATTATTCGTCATATACTTATTTTAAAACCCGCCGTTGAGTACAGCGGGTTTTAAAAAAATTAGATATCGCAGTTGTTTACTGTTCTGGGGAAGGGAAGCACGTCACGGATGTTGGACATACCCGTAAGGTACATTACGCAACGCTCAAAGCCGAGGCCGAAGCCTGCGTGACGGGCTGTGCCGTACTTGCGAAGGTCGAGGTAGAAATCGTAATCCTCGGGGTTGAGGCCGAGCTCATTCATACGGGTTACGAGCTTGTCGTAATCGTCCTCTCTCTGGCTGCCGCCGATGATTTCGCCGATACCGGGAACAAGACAGTCCATAGCGGCAACCGTCTTTCCGTCGGGATTGAGCTTCATATAGAAAGCCTTGATTTCCTTCGGATAATCTGTTACGAATACGGGACGCTTGAACACTTCCTCTGTGAGGTAACGCTCATGCTCCGTCTGCAAATCGCAGCCCCATTCAACAGGATAGTCGAAGTTAGCGTTGTTCTTGGAAAGGATTTCTATAGCCTCTGTATAGGTTACTCTGCCGAAATCGGAATTGACAACATTGTGAAGTCTTTCAAGAAGACCCTTGTCGATAAAGCTGTCGAAGAATTTCATTTCCTCGGGAGCTTTTTCGAGAACGTAGTTGATAACATACTTGAGCATATCTTCTGCCAGCTGCATATCGTCACTCAGGTCTGCAAAAGCGATTTCGGGCTCAATCATCCAGAACTCAGCCGCATGGCGTGTTGTGTTGGAGTTTTCGGCACGGAAGGTGGGGCCGAAGGTATAGATATTGCGGAAAGCCATTGCGTAGGTTTCGCCGTTGAGCTGACCGCTGACAGTGAGGTTGGTGGGCTTGCCGAAGAAGTCCTGGCTGTAGTCAACCTTGCCGTCCTCGGTCATAGGCAGATTATCGGGGTCGAGAGTGGAAACACGGAACATTTCGCCTGCACCCTCACAGTCGGAGCCTGTGATGATGGGAGTGTGGACATAAACAAAGTTACGCTCCATAAAGAAGCTGTGGATTGCAAAAGCAATGAGAGAGCGGACACGGAATACCGCCTGGAAGGTATTTGTTCTTGCACGAAGGTGAGTCATCGTACGGAGAAACTCGAGTGTATGGCGCTTTTTCTGAAGCGGATAGTCGGGAGTTGACGCACCCTCGACAAAGACTTGAGTTGCCTGGATTTCAAAGGGCTGCTTTGCTTCGGGAGTTGCAACGAGTGTGCCCTTGACTATGATGGCTGAACCTACATTGAGCTTGGAAACCTGCTCAAAATTTTCCATATTGTCGTGGAAAACAACCTGCAGCGGCTCAAAAAAAGTACCGTCGCTTACAACGATAAAGCCGAATGCCTTTGAAGCACGGACACTGCGCACCCAGCCGCAGACTTCAAGTTCTTTGTCGTAAAACTGTTCTCTTTTTTCAAACAGCTCACGGATAGTAATAATGTTCATTGGAAATATGCTACCTTTCAGTTATTTTTTCTCTCTCATTTTACAGTCTTTATTATATGCAGCTTCTACCGCCGCATTAACCGCATTTTCAAAGCCGTTTGCCTGCAAAGCGGCAACGCCTTCGATTGTGGTACCGCCGGGTGAGCAGACCTTGTCAATCAAGTCGTAAGGATGCTCGTTGGCGGAAAATATTTTTTCCGCACTGCCCTTAACTGCCTGTGCGGCAACCATAAGTGCGGTTTTTTTGTTCATACCGAGCTTTACCGCCGCACGTGCAAGCTGGTCGATGTACATATAGCTGAACGCAGGGGAACAGCCGCCGATAACACCGAAAACGGGGAAAAGCTCCTCCCCTATTTCAAATGCCGAACCGAAGCTTTCGCAAAAGCCGATAAGGCTCTGCTTTTCCTCTGCTGTGACGTTTTCGGGGCAGCAGACTGCCGTTGCAGAGCCGCCGACAGAAGCATTGATATTGGGCATAATTCTTGCAAGCCTTGCATCAAAGCCTAAAAGCGAGCGGACATACGACAAATCCGTACCCGCCGCAACGGAAACAATAAAGGGATTCTTCTTGCCGAAAGCCTCTGCATTTGATGTGAGAAGCGCAGGAAAATCCTTGGGCTTGACGGCGAGAATTACCGTATCGCTGTTTTCAATAAGCTCTGTTACGCTTGCGCACCTGTTCACGCCGAAACAGGCAATGTTTTCAAGGCTCGGCTCAAAAACATCGTAGGCGTAAAACTCGTTCTCTTTAAAAAAGCTTGTTTTGGAAGCACCGGCAACCAGGGCGGTTGCAAGATTGCCGGCACCGATAAAACCGATTTTCATTTTTATATCACCGGAATAATTATTCTACGTCAGAAGTACAGTTGGGGCACTTTGTAGCTTCGATATCGATTTCGCTCTTGCAGTAGGGGCACTTCTTTGTTGTGGGTGCTGCAGGTGCTTCTTCAACCTTCTTTTCAGTCTTTGCACGAAGGTTGTTGATAGCCTTTACAAGGCAGAAGATAACGAAAGCCATAATGAGGAAATTAAAGATTGCGCCAATGAAGTTACCGTAGTTGAGAGTTGCGGCACCTGCCTCCTGAGCAGCGGCAAGTGTTTCGTACTCGTTACCGTCGAGAGCAACAAAAAGGTTTGAAAAATCGAGACCGCCTGTAACAAGACCGATAACGGGCATAACAACGTCATCAACAAGGCTCTTGATAATAGCCTGGAAAGCGGCGCCGATGATAACGCCGACTGCAAGGTCAACAACGTTGCCTCTCATAATAAATGTTTTGAATTCAGCCATAAAACCGTTTGTTTTTTTCATAATGACACATCCTAAATATAAATTTTTTGCTATTATAACACACTGAAAAATACATTTCAAGTTTGAATTGACTATTAATGTAAAATATGTTAAAAATAAAGTAATAAATTTTCGGGAAGTACAAATTTTATGCTTTACAATATGAAAGCCCTGCTTGAAAAAGCGAGGGAAAGCAGCTGGGCTGTAGGCAGCTTCAGCGTAGCAAATATGGAAATGGTGCTCGGCGTACTCAAGGCCGCCGAGGAAACGCAAAGCCCCGTTATTTTACAGATTGCCGAGGTAAGGCTAAAACAATCGCCGCTTGAAATTATCGGCCCTCTTATGGTTGCCGCCGCAAAAAACGCAAGTGTCCCCGTTGCGGTGCATTTTGACCACGGACTGACGATTGACAAAATAAAGCAGGCGCTTGAAATCGGCTTTACGAGCGTTATGTTTGACGGGTCGCACCTGCCTCTTGAGGAAAACATTGCCAAAACAAAGCAAACCGTTGAGCTTGCAAAAGAATACGGTGCGGCGGTTGAAGCGGAAATCGGCTGTGTAGGCGGAAGCGAGGACGGCAGCAAGGATATTGCAATAAACTGTACCTCCCCTGCTCAGGCTGTTGAATTCGTTGAAAAAACAAAGGTTGACGCACTTGCAATTGCAATAGGCAACGCTCACGGCAACTACAAGGAAACGCCGCATCTGAGGTTTGATATACTTGAAGAAATCAAATCGAGCGTTGACGTTCCGCTTGTTCTTCACGGCGGTACGGGAATACTGCCCGAGGAATTCGTAAGGTGCCGTGAAAACGGAATAAAGAAAATAAACATTGCAACCGCTACCTTTGACAACGTTCAGCAAAGCGTAAGGCGTGCCTATGAAGAAGGAAATATCAGCGGCTATTACGATTTGCAGGCCGCCGAGGTTGAAGGCGCATACCGAAACGCAATCAAACACATTGAAATTTTTGACTGTGCAGGAAAAGCACATCTTATATAAAAAGGAGAAACACCTATGACCTACTTTAATTTTGACAGCACCAGATCCTTTGACGTAATTCCGCTTGGCAGAGTTGCCATTGACTTCAACCCCACGGATATGAACAAGCCGCTTTCCGAAAGCAGTAACTTCAACAAATACGTCGGCGGTTCACCCGCAAACATTGCCGTAGGCCTTGCAAGGCTCGGCGCAAAGTGCGGCTTTTTTGCAAGAGTTTCCGACGACCAGTTCGGTGACTATGTAACAAACTATTTCAGAAACGACGGCATTGACGTTTCACACATCGTCCGCTGTACTAACGGCGAAAACCTCGGCCTTACCTTTACGGAAATCAAAAGTCCCACAGAATCAAGCATTCTGATGTACCGCTACGGCGTTGCAGACCTTATGCTCGATGTTGAGGACATTGACGAAGAATACATAAAGCAGGCAAAAATGCTTGTTATTTCGGGCACCTCGCTTTGCGCTTCGCCCAGCAGAGAGGCCGCACTGAAAGCTATGTTCCTTGCCAAAAAGAACGGCACGATTGTTGTATTTGACATTGACTACCGCAGCTACACGTGGAAAAACAAGGACGAAATTTCCATTTACTACAATCTCGTTGCACAGAATGCGGACATCATCCTCGGCTCACGTGAGGAATTTGACCTGACGGAAGCAATTACGGGCGGCGGCAACGATGACCTCGCATCAGCAAAGCTGTGGCACGGCTACGGCGCAAAGCTCATTATCATCAAGCACGGCAAGGAGGGCTCATACGCCTACGCCTGTGACGGTACAAACTACAAGGTAAACATCTTCCCCGTCAAGATGCTCAAGGGCTTCGGCGGCGGCGACGGATACGCTTCCGCCTTCCTCTACTCGCTTCTCAACGGCAAAACACTCAAGGATGCACTTGAATTTGCAACAGCCTCAGCTTCAATGCTTGTTTCGGCACACAGCTGTTCCGAGGCTATGCCTAAAGCGGAAGCAATTGAAAAATTCATAGCTGAACAAAAAGCTAACGGCTGCGGCGAAATTGTAGAGTGCCGAGTATAATCAGAGCCCGCCCAAAAGCGTGAATTTTTGGGTCGCAGATTTTTTGCGAAACGGATTTTTGGCATATCAAGGCACAAAACGCAGTAAATCCTGACGGATTTACGAGTATTTTAACGACGAGATGGCGGAAATCCGCCCCGCAAAAAACGGGTTCGGATTATAATCGTCACTCTAACCGAAATATAAATATTTAAAGGAGATAATATTATGATCAGAGTGGCAATGCTTTCAAAATGGCACGTTCACGCAGAAGGTTACGCAAGAACAATTCTTGCAACAGGCAAGGCACAGATTACCGCTGTATGGGATGAGGACGCTGACAGAGGTGCAGAGTGGGCAGGCAGGCTCGGCGCAGATTTTGAAGCCGACCTTGACACGCTTCTTGCCCGTGAGGACGTTGACGCAGTTATCTGCGACACACCCACAACAATGCACGAGGAAGTACTTATAAAGGCTGCTAAGGCAGGCAAGCACATATTCACCGAAAAGGCACTTTCAACAACCGTTGAGGGCTGCAAAAAAATTGCCGCCGCAATCGAAGAAGCAGGCGTTACCTTCACAATCTCCTACCCTCAGCTTTACAACAGCGTTATGAAGCTGGCAAAGGAATATATCGACTCGGGCAAGCTCGGAAAGGTTACGACAATCCGCATACGCAACGCACACAGCGGTGTGAGCAACGGCTGGCTTCCCAAATACTGGTTTGACGAAGCTGCCGCAGGCGGCGGCGCAATGATGGACCTTGGCTGCCACCCGATGTATCAGCTTGCCGCTCTTTGCGGTAAGCCCAAGAGAATCAGCTCACTTTTCAATGCACCGCTCGGCAGTGAGGTTGACGAAAACGCCGTATCGATTATTGAGTTTGAAAACGGCGTAATCGGTATTTCCGAAACGGGCTTTGACTCATACTACGCACCGCACAGGCTTGAGGTTTACGGCACGGACGGCTCACTGTTTGAGGAAAGCGGAAAGATTACCGTAAAGACAAAGGAAACAGCCGAAATCAGCAACGAGCCCATCGTACCCAAGACGGAAAACGCCGACGCAGAGCCTCTCAACAAGTTTATTGATGCCTGCATTGACGGCACGGGCACACCCGAAGGCTTAGGCCTCGACCTTGCAATTGCACTGACGGAGCTGCTTGAAAACGCATATATTTCAGACAAAAACAACGTAACCGTTACTCTTTAAAAAATTTCAGCCCTGTACTCAAAACAGCGAGTACAGGGCAGTTTTTATAATGCCTCCTGGGCTATGGCAAGCATAAGCTTTATTCTGTTTTCCTGGTTTACCTTGGTTGCGCCGGGGTCGTAGTCAACGGGGACTATGTTGGACTGCGGATAAAGCTCCTTGAGCTTTCTTATCATACCCTTGCCGACGATATGGTTGGGCAGACAGCCGAAGGGCTGTGCACACACGATATTGCCGTAGCCGCTCTCTATCAGCTCCATCATTTCAGCCGTAAGCAACCAGCCCTCGCCCATTTTACAGCCCGCACCGATTATTGCGGTGCATTTTTCTTTTATATGTGCATAGGGTGCAGGCACACAGAAATCGCCGTGGGCACCTGCGGCGGTATTGAGCATTGTTTCGATTTTCTGCAAATACCACATAGCAACCGTCATTGCGATTTTCTTGAGCTTTTTACCGCCGTAAAGCTTGATATCCTCAAGGCGGTTATCCGTTTTGAAAAGGAAGAAGCCGAGAAGACCGGGCACCATAACCTCGCAGTTCTGTGATTTTATGAAATCCTCAAGGTTATTGTTTGCAAGCGGCGAATACTTGACATAGATTTCGCCTACAACGCCGACCTTGACCTTCGGCACTTTTTCTACCTTTATATCGGCAAAGCTCTTTGTAATTTCGGGCAGTATGCGTTTCATTTCACGCATAGAGTAGCCCTTTTTCTGCTTGAACATTGCGCTGATATCGGCAATCCATTTGTCAACAAGTCTGTTCGTTTCACCCTTGTTTACTTCATACGGCTCAACCTGATTTTTGAGCAGCATAATAAGGTCGCCGTAAATGAGCGCCGAAAGAGCCTTGAGCGCCATTGAGGGCTTTAATTTGAAGCCGCTGTTTTTCTCCAGACCTGAAAGGTTGAGAGAAATTACGGGCACCTGCCCGTAGCCCGCCTTACGCAGGGCTTTGCGAAGCAGATGAATGTAGTTTGAGGCTCGGCAGCCGCCGCCCGACTGGGTAATCAGCAAAGCGGTTTTGTTCACATCATATTTGCCGCTGTTTAGTGCATCGATAAGCTGACCGATTACAAGCAAAGCGGGATAGCAGGTATCGTTATGGACGTACTTAAGTCCCTCATCAACGACCGCTCTGCCGTCGTTTTTGAGCAGCTTGACATTGTAGCCGTATTCACGAAGAACATTCATCAGTATTGAAAAATGAATATCCGCCATATTGGGTGCGAGGATTGTGTAATCCTGCATTTCCTTGGTAAATTCAACTCTGTTTTCAGGATTCATACTTCTCCTCCTTATCTGCCCGTTGCGGCAAACAGGCTTCTGAGCCTGATTTTAACCGCACCGGTGTTTGAAATTTCATCAATTTTAATCTGGGTATATATGCGTCCCCTGCTTTCAAGGATTGAGCGCATTTCGTCGGTTGTAATTGCATCGACACCGCAGCCGAAGGAAACAAGCTGAACGATGTTTATATCATTATCCTGCTTGTCCGCAACGTATTTGGCGGCAGCATAAAGGCGGGAATGATAAGTCCACTGGTCGAGGACATCCGTCGGGAATTTTGAAACGAGCGGACTTACCGCATCCTCGGTAACTACTGCCGCACCGCATTCGCAGATGAGCTTATCTATACCGTGGTTTATCTCCTCATCAAGGTGATAGGGTCTGCCGCAAAGGATAATAACGGGAATGTTCTCCTTCTTTGCCTTCTTCATAAAGTCAAGACCTTCTATATGCACCTTGTTCATATAGAGGTGGTATTCCTCGTAAGCCTTGTCCGCGGCTTTCTTAACTGCGTCAAGCCCGACATTTTCAAATTTGTCACAGATTATTTTATGTATCTTGCCGACAAAATCCTTGGGTCTGTGTAAGCCCACATAATCGCTGACAAAGTTGATTTCTTTAAGAGCGGTTACGTTTGAACGGAGCACCTCGGGATAGTAGGCAACAACGGGACAGTTATAGTTGTTGTCGCCTAATTTCTCATCGATATTATAGGACATACAGGGGTAGAAAATATCCCTGACACCCTTATTCAGAAGCGACTCAACGTGGCCGTGAAGCAGCTTTGCAGGATAGCAGACAGTATCGGACGGAATTGTGTGCTGACCCGAAACGTAGAGCTCTCTTGAAGATTTGTCTGAAAGCGTGATACCGAAGCCGAGCTCGGTAAAGAAGGTGTGCCAGAAAGGCAGAAGCTCGAACATATTAAGCTCCATAAGCAGACCTATTGTTCTGCGTGTGCCCTTGGTATCGGAATATTTTTCAAGGAGAGTGCGCTTATAATCATAAATATTGTATTCGCAGGTTTTGACAGTGCTTCTAACGGGCTTACTGCACTTGTTGCCGCCGATGAATTTTCTTGTACCGTTGAAGGTATTCACGGTCAGCTGGCAGTTGTTGCTACAGCCGCCGCAGGCAACGGTTTGGACGGTATGCTCAAAGCTTTCAAGCTCCTGCGGAGTGATAAACGTGCTTTTATCTGCCGCATTTTCCTTTGACCACAAAGCCGCACCGTAGGCACCCATAAGGCCTGCGATATCGGGGCGGATAACGTCTCTGCCGATTTCCTGCTCAAAGGCACGCAGAACAGCATCGTTAAGGAAGGTACCGCCCTGAACGACTATGTTTTTGCCGAGCTCATCGGCATTGGCGGCTCTTATAACCTTATAGAGAGCATTCTTGACAACGCTTATTGAGAGACCTGCGGAAATGTTCTGAATTGAAGCACCGTCCTTCTGTGCCTGCTTGACAGAGGAATTCATAAAGACGGTACAGCGTGAGCCGAGGTCAACGGGCCTGTCCGCAAAAAGACCGAGCTTTGAAAATTCCTCGGAGGTATAGCCCCAGGCACTTGCAAAGGTCTGCAAAAACGAACCGCAGCCCGACGAACAGGCTTCGTTGAGGAATATATTGTCAATTGCGTTGTTGCGGATTTTGAAGCACTTTATATCCTGACCGCCGATGTCAATAATAAAATCGACCTCGGGCTTGAATTTCTTTGCGGCGGTAAAATGAGCTACCGTTTCTACGATGCCGAAATCAACGGCAAAGGCGTTTTTGATAAGCTCTTCACCGTAGCCTGTAACGGCAGACGAAACTACCTTGGCATCGGGATAAAGTGAATAAAACTCGCCGATAAATTCACGGACAAGGCGCACGGGCTCACCGGAATTTGGCATATAACGGCTGAAAACAAGCTCGCCGTTTTTATTGATAACAGCCGCCTTTACGGTAGTTGAGCCTGCATCAATACCTATGTAAACGTTCTTATCCTCTGCAAGTGTTACGTTCTTAACGGTATTTTTGCCGTGCCTTTCAAGGAAATCTGCATACTCTTTTTCGTTCAGGAACAAGGGCTTGGCAGAAGGGTACTCACCGCTGACTCTGCCTTCACCGATGCTTTCAATAAGCTTTTTAATATCAGTCGGCTTGCTCTTTGCGCTGAAAGCCGCGCCCATAGCCACAAAATAAAGTCCGTTTTCGGGACAGACACCCTTAACATTGAGCGTGTTGTCAAAGGCTTTGCGAAGCTCGGGTAAAAAGCTGAGCGGTCCGCCGAGGTATACCACGTTGCCTTCGATTCTTCTGCCCTGTGCAAGGCCCGAAACTGTCTGGTTGACAACGGCGTAGAATATGCTTGCCGCAACGTCGCTTTTCTTTGCGCCCTGATTGAGAAGCGGCTGAATATCCGACTTTGCAAAAACACCGCAACGGGAAGCGATTGAATAAATCTTTTCGCTCCTACCTGCAATTTCGTTCATATCAAGCGGTGACATTTCAAGAAGCGAAGCCATCTGGTCAATAAACGCACCCGTACCGCCTGCACACGAGCCGTTCATACGAACTTCCGTACCGTTGGTAAGGAAGAGAATTTTTGCATCCTCGCCGCCGAGCTCAATAACGACATCCGTTTTGCCGAGAAGCTTTGAAACGGCAACCTTTGTTGCGTAAACCTCCTGCACAAATTCGAGGTTATACGTTTGTGCAAAGCCCATTCCTGCTGAGCCTGCAACGGAAAGCACCGCTTCGGAAAATTCGGGGTGTTTTTCCGTAATTTCGCCGAGCATTTTTGAAATAAGCTCAGCAATTTTTGAATAGTGGCGTTCATACGCCTTGTAAACAATATTGTTGTTATCGTCAAGCGCAACACACTTTAAAGTGGTTGAGCCGACATCCATACCGATTTTCATCTTTCCCTTTTACTCCTGATATTAACTGACCTTTAAATTCTCTTTATCTGTTCCCTCGAGCATAAGTCTTTCAACCTCGCGGTAAAGCCTTTCGTTTGCCTGTTCCGCAGTCATATCGCCTACCTTAAAGGGCTTTCCGTAGCGGATTGTAAGGTTTTTACTGCGGAATTTATAATCGCCCGTAATACCGAAGGGCACGAGATAAGCATCCGTTTTTTTGGCAAGGGATACCGCACCCGGCTTGAACTCAAGCAGAAACGCATCCGTTCTGTTTCGTGTGCCCTCGGGGAAAATGCCGATAGCACCGTCCTTGCGAAGCACCTTCATTGCGGATTTTACGCTTCGGATATCCGTATTCTGTCTGTCAACGGGAATACAGCCCATAGCTCTGAAAAACCAGGCGAATTTGCCGTCGAAATACTCCTTCTTCGCCATATAGTGAATCATTCTTTTCGTGTTGGCAATTGTAATGCACTGGTCAAGAATGTGCTTGTGGTTGCCTGCAATTACTATTGCGCCGTCGGCAGGAATGTTCTCCTTGCCGTATGTTTTCGGATTAAAATAGAGCTTAAAAAACTTGTTGAAGACAGGCATAAACAGCTTGTAGCCGAGCTCTCTGTCCTCGGGATTCTTCTTTTCTCTTTTCATTACTTTACTCCGTACTCCTTTTCCAATTCGTTTCTTACAGTTTCATAAAGATTTTTATTTGCCGCTTTAAGGCTTCCTCTTTCAACCTTCATAACGGGCATAAACTTGATTTTTATGCTTTTTTTGAAATACTTATACTTTCCGCTTATGACAAAGGGAACGATATCGCAGCCCGTGTCGGAAGCGATTTTGACCGCACCGCCCTTGAAGGGCATCATAATATCGTCGGTTTTGTTTGTCGTGCCCTCGGGAAATATTGCAACGAGCTTGCCGTCGTTCAGATATTCCTCTGCTGTGACAACAGCCTGCTTGCCGTTAGTGCTGCGGTCAACGGGAATAATACCCAGACCCGGGAAAATATATTTGCCTATTCCCTTCATTAGCTCTGCCTTTGCGATAAAATGCACGCAGCGTTTTGTGGACAACGCAACTGTAAAGCAGTCAAAAACCGATGTGTGATTTCCCGCAAGGATAATTTTCCCTTCGGCAGGTATGTTCTCTTTGCCTTCTACGGTGGGTCTGAATACAAGCGTAAACAGAGCCTTGAGAGGCGGTTTTACAATTTTGTAGAGCAAGGGTTCTTTCATATACTTCTCCTTCATTTGAAAAATTTTCCATAAAAAAACAGACAGGTTATATCCTGTCCGTTGTTTTTTCTTTTATTACCGCCGTAACGGTAAACTTCCTGCTTTTAATTTTTTTGAGGGTTGTATAGCGCGCACAGTTGACGGCAATTCTGTGTTTCATACCATCGCTGATATTAACCTGATTCATAACACGGCTGTATTCTCTGATTCTGTTCACTTTCATAATTCAACCATTCCTTTCAAGTTCATTTTTCAGCAACTGCCTTGCATACTGAAGGCGCTTGCGCACGGCAACGGGGCTGAGATTCAGGATGTTTGCAATTTCGCCGGATTTGTACCCCTCAATATAATACAAATCCAGTATGATTTTGTACTTTGAAGGCAGATGCATAATCGTTTCAAACAAATCCCTGTCGTCGGGATTAATGCCTATGCCCTCAAGCTCGCTTAAATTTGCAAACCGATGTGTTGTTCTGAAACGCACCATATTCTTGCTGACGTTTGTGGCAACCTTAATCAGCCACGCCTTTTCGTGCTCGGAGTCCTTGAACAGCGGAGCCTTCGTCATATAGCGGATAAAGGTTTCCTGTAAGGCATCCTCGGTATCGGCTTCGTTGAGCAAAATGGAATAGCAGATACGAAAAAGCATCTTACTGTATTTTTCAACGGCATATTCAACGAAACGTAATTCTTCGTCGTAGCGTGATTTTATTCCCGTTTTACTCACCCCTTTACCGTAAAAAAAGGCAATAATATACCCATTTATATTATATACACACAAGCAATGCGTTTTGTGACAAAAATTAAAAAAATTTTTTAAAAAAATATAAGAGCCTCTCCCGTTTGGTATTCGGAAGAGGCTATACGCTTAAAATGCGGATATTACGATTTCGCCGTTTTCGGCTGAAAGAGCAACCGTTTTAAGCGGTGAGTCAGCATTTTCAACGATGAGGTTTGCAATTTTATCCTCAACGCTTCTGCGGATTGCGTTGCGTAAATCACGGGCACCTCTCGTGCCGTTTTCGCACTTTCCGGCAAGCACGGCAGGAACGTCATCAGACCACGAGAAGCTGATGCCCTTATTCTGCAGGGGCTCGACAAGCTCGGTGAGCATAAGCACGGCTATCTGCTCGTAGTTTTCCTTTGTCAGGTCGTTGAACACGGCAATTTCGTCAACACGGCCAATAAACTCAGGGCGCAGGAATTCACGAAGAGCCTTCATTGCTCTGTCAGCGCTTGCATCCGCCTTGCTTTTTGCAAAGCCGAGTGCATCGCCCTTGCGGTCGCTGCCTGCGTTGGAGGTCATAATTATAACCGTGTTTTCAAAGCTGACCGTTCTGCCTTGCGCATCGGTAATTCTGCCTTCATCAAGAATCTGGAGAAGGATATTCATTACATCGGGATGCGCCTTTTCAATTTCATCAAAAAGGATAACGGAATAGGGCTTTCTGCGCACCTTTTCGGTGAGCTGACCCGCCTCATCATAGCCGACGTAGCCGGGCGGTGAGCCGATAATCCTCGACACGCTGTGCTTTTCCATAAACTCGGACATATCGAGACGGATAAGCGTTTCGGGTGTATCGAAAAGCTCCTGCGAGAGAAGCTTGACAAGCTCCGTTTTACCCACACCCGTGGGACCGACAAATATGAAGGAAGAAGGTCTGCGTCTTGGGCTTATCTGCACCCTGCCCCTCTTTATTGCGGCGGCAACAACCTTTACGGCCTCATCCTGGCCTATAAGCTTTTCCTTGAGCTTATTTTCAAGGTCGGCAAGTCGCCTGAGGTCGCTTTCGATAACCTTCTGTGCCGGAATACCCGTCCAGAGCTGGATAACTCTTGCAAGGTCATCCTCGGTAACGTTATTGTCCTTTGCAAGCTCGGCAAGGTTGTTTATTTCGTTTTCGCACGCCATAATTTCAGCCTTGACCTTTGAAACCGCCTCGTAGTCGATTTCTTTTGCCTCGGACAGAGTCTGGTGCTCAACCTTAAGCGCCGCAAGACGCTTTTCTGCCATTTCGTGCATTGAAATATACTTGTTTCTCAGGTTTGCGCAGGTACAGGCTTCGTCAAGAAGGTCGATAGCCTTATCAGGCAGGAAGCTGTCGTTGATATAGCGCTCGGAAAGCACTACTGCACTGTAAACGAGGGAATCGTTGATTCTCACTCTGTGGTAATTCTCGTAATAGTCCTTGATGCCGACGAGCACCTTATAAGTATCCTCAACGGACGGCTCTTCAACCTTGACGGGCTGAAGGCGGCGTTCAAGAGCAGCATCCTTTTCGATATACTTGCGGTACTCGGTAAAGGTGGTTGCACCGATAATCTGAATTTCGCCGCGGGACAGTGCAGGCTTGAGAATGTTTGCGGCATTCATTGAGCCTTCCGCATCACCCGTACCGACAAGGTTGTGCACCTCGTCAATAAAGAGGATTATATTGCCCTCTGCCTTTACTTCGTCTACAAGACCCTTGATTCTGCTTTCAAACTGACCTCTGAACTGTGTACCGGCAACAAGGGCCGTAAGGTCAAGCAGGTGTATTTCCTTATCTGCAAGTTTAGCAGGTACATCGCCGTTTGCTATTTTGAGGGCAAGACCCTCGGCAATGGCGGTTTTACCTACACCGGGCTCACCGATAAGGCAGGGATTATTCTTTGAACGGCGGCAGAGAATCTGGATAGCACGGTAGATTTCATTGTCCCTGCCGATAATTCTGTCAATTTTACCGTCCCTTGCTTTTCGTGTAAGGTCGGTACAGTAGAGAGAAAGATACTTGCGTTTTTTCTCATCGGGCTTTTTCTTCTTTTTACCGAAGAAGCCGGGCTTACCGTCGGGAACTTCCTCTGCAACGATTTCGCCCTCTTCACCGTCCTCAACGTTGGGAGCTTCGGAGGAATTCAACTGGGCAAAGTTCTGCAAAAACGGGAAGGTAGGTGCACCGCCCGTTTCAAAAGCACCCTCGTCAAGCCCCTGAAAGGCTGCATCCATCTGCTCTGTTACTGCATCAACATCATCCTCGGTAATGCCCATATTTTCCATCATCTGCTTGATAGGGCCGAGATTCATTTCCATTGCACATTTCAGGCAGTAGCCTGAGGGAGTGGACTGACCGTTCTCCACACGCTGAATGAAAATAACCGCAGGACGCTGTTTACACTTACTGCACATCATTCTTTTCATCTTTAAAACTTACTCCTATGAACTGTGATACTTATTTATTAAAATACTTTTCCTTAACCTGTCTTACAACGTCGGGAATATACGATATAAAAGCAACTATCGTAAGCACCGCCGAGATTGAAACAAGCACGATGCATACCGTGTCGGGAAGCGTAAAGGTGCTTGCAAAAACACCGACCTCGGGACCGAAGAGGAAGAGAGCAACCATAACACCGTAGAAAACGAAGGTTGCTACCTTGCCGTAAATTTCAGCGGCTGACGGCACCATACCGAGCGCAATCATAATGACGGCAAAAATAACCATAACGGCTTCCTTGCCGAGGAAAACGAGGAAAACATAGCTGAAAGCGTGCATAACCTTATCCGTTGAAGCGTTGAATTCAAGGAAGAGAAGGATTGCAAGAGTAATCTGTGTCAGCTTATCGGCAAGGGGGTCGAGCATTTTGCCAAGCTCGCTTACCTGATTGAACTTACGTGCAATTTTGCCGTCAACAAAGTCAGTAAGACCGGAAACGACTATTGCAACAAGTGCCCACACAAGCTCACCCTTGTAAAAAAGAACGCCGAAAACGGGAATGAGCAGAATTCTGAAAAATGAAATAAAGTTCGGGATAGTTTTCCAGCCCGTAAGATAACGTTTGATACTGTCCATAATTTTTGTACACTCCTTAATATATATAAGTTTTATTTTTTAATACTATCTATATTGGCTTTTATTGCGTCAAGGTCAGGTTCACCAAGCTCACTCACCAAAGAACAAATACGTGAATTTTCAACCGAAGCATTCAGCATTTCGTTGTTCTTAAACAGCCCTGAACAGGCGTTGATAAATAAGCAGATAACCAGTACCAATATCACCCCTTTCACGGTACCCAGCGCTGCACCGAGCCACTTGTTGGCACGGCGGAACAGCTTTGGCGCAGGTAGTTTATCTATCAAACCAATGATAAGCCCCAATACAAAGCGCACGGCTATGAAAATCAGGACATAGCATATCATTTTCAGTAATACAAGAGCGGCAGGACGGATGATATCCGCCGATACTTTTTCTGCCGTATCGGAAGCCGAAAGCTCAAGAGAGGATATGTTTTCGGTAAGAGCATTTATGTCGATGCCCATTTCTTCAAGCTGTGTTGTAAGCACTCCGGGTATTACTTCAAGAACCGAAGTAACCGCCCCGGCAACAGAGCTGCTGTTAATTCCCTCTTCAAGTGCCTGTTCAATTTCCGCTTCAATCTGTGCGGAAAAGATATTGTCGTAGCTCCATTCGGCAAGCGGCTGTGAAAAGGTTAAGGAAGCGAATATTGCAGCAAACACGCAAACCAGCGACAGAACACAGCGGAAGAATCCCTTACGGGCGGAATCGAGAATATTTGTAATCAGAATAATCAGCAGTATGGCATCTATACTGTATTTTACGAATATTTCCATTTATTCTCCCTTCTGAGTCAATTTAGTTTTGACATCACAGCGGAGCAAATCGCCGTAGCAGAGAGTATAGCAGTATTTACCGCTTACGGCAATTCTCTGCGCACTCATTTCAAGCTGTGTTTTGCCGATAAGCTTGCCCGACGAGTTGTAGGAATAAAGCACGTTGTCCGAATCTGCAAGGCAGACCGTTTTACCATCGTAGCTTATACATTCAACGTCACAGCCGAGTTCAACGGTAAACTCCTCTTCACCCTTGCTGTCAAACAGGGCGACAACACCCGAATCGATACTGCCGTACTTTGTAAGCACTATTGAGAAATTGCCGTTTTCAAAAGGCGTAAAGGAAGCGATTGTATTGCCGCCGAAGCTGATTTCACGCTTTTCTTCGCCCTTTTCAATAATAAAATAAGAGGATTCGCCGACGGCGATAACTGTATTTTTACTGCTGAAAAATACGTTGCTGAGGTTTGTGCCATCAAGCCTGTATTCGTTCACAACGCTTCGGTCGTCTATATCAATAATATATATCTTGGAGTATAGTGCGGCATTTTCCGCACCGAGGCCGATACAGGCAAGCTGTTTGCCGTCAGAAGAAAGCGAAACGTCTATTATATATTCCGCCACACACTTGAAGGTAAACTCCTGCTCGTAGTCCGAGCTGTAAACCTTCACGATGCTTGAAGCATCCTCCGCACCGCAGGAAAAGGCGTAATTGCCCTTTCTGCCCATAACGGCACAGTATATTTCAGTATTAAGCTCGTCCTCGTGAAGAATATCGCTGCTGTCCGCAATGAAATACCTGCCCGTTGTGCGGTCGGTGAGCAGCATTCTGCCCGAGCAAACGCTCATAACGGGCTTGGAGTATGAATGAGTATAGTCGGCAAGCTTCTTTGCGGTTGAATTGAGCATCATAACGTTGTCGTCACGAAGCACGGCAACACAGTCACCCATTGACTGCATATCCTTAACCTTGCCCGAGCCGACCTCTACGGGATAGCCGTCACCCGGCTTGAGGTTTGATATGCTTTGCGATATATAATCTGCCGCCTTGGAAAACGTAACGTTACCCAAAGACCTTGCCGCAACGAAAAGCAGGGAGAGCACAACGACCGCCGCCAGAAATATCTTTGCGGCAAAAACAAGCTTTTTTGCTGTCTGCTTATTCTTCTGTTTTTTCAGCTCCTGCTGTCTTTTCTGCTCGGCACGCTGCTGCCTGCGTTCGAGCATACGCTCCTGCATTATGCGTTCGTCTTCTTCGGTAAACTGTCTATTGTTATTGTTGTTATCCGTCATAATTCTTCTCCTGAATAATATACACGGTTTAGGTAAAGCCCCTGAGGCGGTGCGGTAACACCTGCGTTTTTCCGCTCACAGGAGGCAATTATTTCGGGAATAGTATCCGGCTTTATTCTGCCCAACGTTATATCGGTAAGCGTGCCGACCATAATGCGCACCATATTGTAAAGAAATCCGTCTGCGCTGACTGACATTATAACATTTTCGCCGTCACGTGTCACTCGGAAAGATTTTACCGTGCGCACGGTGGACTGAACGCTGCTGCCCGAAGCACAGAAGGCTTTGAAATCGTGTGTGCCGACAAAGGCTTGCGCCTGTTCGTTTAAAAATTCGGTGTCAATATGTTTTTTGAAATCCCAGCTTCTGCCGAGCAGAAACGGGTCACGGATATGGGAATTATGAATAATATATATGTATTCCTTGCCGCAGCAATCGTACCTTGCGTGGAAATCATACTCCACATCACGGCACGACAAAACGGCAATATCGTCGGGAAGATGAGCGTTAAGCCCCCGTACAATCACATCACAGGGCAAGGAGGAGCCTGTCCTGATATTACAGCAGTACATATTGGCGTGAACTCCTGCATCGGTACGGCTGCAGCCGACAACGCTTTCACGCACGCCGAACAGCCTTTCAACAGCATCCTGCAAAGTCTCCTGCACGCTGGGCGCATTTGCCTGCACCTGCCAGCCACTGTAGGCAGTACCGAGGTATTTGATTGTAAGAAGTATATTCCTCATACCGACACCTTAAAAAGCACTAAATCAAATGTTTAAAGTAATGATTGAGCAAAATAACACCGGCAAGCAGAGCAAGCGCACCGACAACGAAAAGCAAATCCAGAACGGACAGCTTCATCTGCTTCATTCGGGTGCGGTTGTTGCCACCCGTATAGCAGCGGCACTCCATTGCAAAGGCAAGCTCATACGCTCTGCGGAAGGACGAAACAAAAAGCGGAACGAGAATAGGCACGAGTGCCTTTGCACGGTCAATAATATTGCCGCTTTCAAGGTCCGCTCCCCTCGCCTTCTGTGCGTTCATAATCTTGTCAATCTCCTCAATAAGCGTAGGGATAAAACGGAGAGCAAGAGTCATCATCATTGCAAGGGTGTGCACCTGAATGTGGAACACCTTAAGCGGTGACAGAAGCCTTTCGATAGCATCGGTCAGCATTGTAGGTGTCGTGGTATACGTCATAAGCGAACTGCCCGTAATCAGGCAGGATATGCGCACGGCCATAAAAACTGCGGTATAGACACCCTTGTCCGTAATTTGGGCAAAGCCGAGGTCAAGAAGGGTTTTGCCGCCCGTGGCGTAGAAAAGATTGAGAAAACAGGTAATAACGATTATAAGCAGAATTGCTTTAAGACTTTTTAAAAGCATTTTAACGGGCACACCCGAAATGCAGATTCCGCCGAAGAGGAAAGCCGCCATAAGAGCGAGCGACCAGAAGTTTTTGCAAAGGAAAATTACAACGATAAACAGAAGTGTCAGGACTATTTTTACCCTCGGGTCCATTTTGTGGAGCAGGGATTTACCGGGATAATACTGACCGATAGTAATATCTCTGACCATCAGCAGCTGCCCCCTTTCGTAAGAGCCAACAGCCTGCGGCAGCCCTCCGCAACCGTATATACATCCGTTTCGACATCAAGTCCTTTTTCACGCAGACCGATAAAAATCCGTGTAATCTGCGGAACGTTAAGCCCGATTTTCTCAAGTTCTTCAGCTTTTGAAAAAACGTTGGGCACGGTATCGTACATTGCGGCTTCACCCTTGTTCATAACAAGGATTTTTGTGGCTACGCTTGCAACGTCCTCCATACTGTGCGAAACGAGTAGCACGGTACTGCCCGTTTTCTTTTTGTAGTCCTTAATCATTGCAAGTATTTCCTGCCTGCCCTTGGGGTCAAGACCCGCCGTGGGCTCGTCAAGGATAAGGATTTTCGGGTTCATTGCCATAACGCCTGCAATTGCGGCACGGCGCTTTTCACCACCCGACAAGTCAAAGGGAGATTTGTTGAGCAGCTCAGGCTTTAAACCGACGTACTGAGCCGCACGAAGCACGCTTTCTTTTGTCTGTGCCTCGTTCATACCCATATTTTTAGGGCCGAAGGCAATATCCTTGTAAACCGTTTCTTCAAAAAGCTGATATTCGGGATACTGGAAGCAGAGCCCGACCTTGAAGCGCACGGAACGGATTTTTTTCTTATCCGCCCAGATGTTCTCACCGTCGATTTCAACGGTACCGTCATTCGGCTTGAGCAGACCGTTGAGATGCTGGATGAGCGTACTCTTACCCGAGCCTGTGTGGCCGATAATGCCGACAAGCTCGCCCGCTTCAATATCCAGATTTATATTCTTTATCGCACTCACACTCAGCGGAGTACCCTCGCTGTATGTATGAGTAACGTTTTTAAGCGAAATAATCGGCATCGTTTACTCCTTCAAAAGCTTCATAACTGCTTGGATACATTCTTCTTCGTTGAGTATATCCGTTCTTATATCAACACCCTGCGCTTTCAGGGCTTTTGCAAGCTGAGTTGCCTGAGGCACGTCAAGACCGACGGAAATCAACTCATCCGCTCTTGAGAACACCTCACGGGGTGTGCCGTCCATACAGACCTCGCCGCCGTCAATTACGACAACCCTGTCCGCCTGAACAGCCTCGTCCATAAAGTGAGTTACCAGCACAACGGTGATGCCTCTTTCTTTATTAAGCCGTTTGATAGTGGCAAGGACTTCTTTTCTGCCGTTGGGGTCAAGCATTGCGGTGGGCTCGTCAAGCACTATGCACCTTGTCTGCATAGCAATGACACCGGCAATTGCAACACGCTGCTTCTGACCGCCCGAAAGCTTATACGGCTCGCTACCACGGAATTCGTACATATTGACAGCCTTTAAAGCATCGTCAACACGCCTGCGGATTTCCGTTGGCTCAACCCCAAGATTTTCGGGGCCGAAGGCAACGTCATCCTCAACAATCGTAGCAACAATCTGATTGTCGGGATTCTGAAACACCATACCTACGGTGCGGCGTATTTCATCGGTATTGTTTTCATCCGCCGTATCAAGCCCGTTTATGGTAACCTTGCCGCTTTCCGGTATGTTTATTGCATTTGTAAGCTTTGCAAGGGTGGATTTACCCGAGCCGTTATGACCGAGCACTGCTACAAAAGTACCCTCTTCAATACCGAGGCTTACATTTTTAACAGCAAGGGGCATAAGCTGCTCCTCTTCGTCCGCATCGTAGTAGCGGAAACTTACGTCTTCAAACTCAATTATATTTCCCATTCTT